>JBFHEW010000272.1:0-4576 GCA_041583955.1 Bacteroidia bacterium
TCGCATAGGTGATCATGAAGAACATGGTCAGAAGTGGTGCAATGGTGTTCAGGTCGCGAAGCGAGATCCCTAGAAGGACGATCACAGCCGTGATGATCATGGCATTGACCGGTTCTCCTCGTTTGGAGATCTTCGCAATCACTTCGCTCTTCGGAAGTATCTGCTTTTCTCCCAAGGCTAGAAGGATCCTCGGTGCGCCAACAAACGAGCCCAATGCTGAGGAAAGCGTTGCGCCAAGCAAACCTGCCAGTACGAGCGGGGGAAACAAGGCGTGATCAATGAATACGTTGTAATTGCTTGCCAATTCCTCTGGAGTGGCCATGACCGCTGCCACGAAGATCAACGAGAAATAGATGATGGCCGTAAGGATCACGGCTGAGATGGTTCCTTTCGGAATGCTTTTGCGCGGGTCGGTCAGATCGCCCGACATGTTTGCTCCGGCCATGACCCCGGTTACGGCAGGAAAGAATACTGCGAATACGACCCAGAAAGAGGCGCCACCGAAATCGTTGTCGATAGACCCCGGGTAGGTTCCGAACCACTGGAAATCGTAGTGAAGGTCAGTAACCAGCAATCCACCATAAATGGAACCCAAGGAGAGAAGGATAACTCCCAGAATGACATACTGTATCTTGAAAGCGAAGCTCGTGCTGATGAATGCAATGACCATGACCAGACCGAAAATGCCGAGGTCGAGGAGGAGTGGACTGAACTCAGGTATGAGGGTCTGCAAACCTTCTCTGAAACCGAAAATGTACATGGCCACGGCAATGGCCTGCGCTATGTAGAACGGAATCCCGATGGCGCCACCGATCTCCAATCCAAGCGATTGGGCAATCACGCTGAATGCTCCGCCAGCACCTATTTTCACATTGGTCGTGATGGAGGAGATGCTCAAGGCCGTGGCCATGGTAATGGCTACCGATATCACAAGCACCGCAATGGCGCCCAAAACGCCTGCGTTTCCCACCACCCACGGCTGTCGGATGTACATGATGACACCCAGAATGGTAAGCGTAGTGGGCGTGAACACACCGGAAAATGCACCGAAGGTTTTCTTGGTCATGGCAAATTAGACTTGCTGTATGCAGTTGCAAGCTAACTAAGGTCTTTCTGTATTCGACTTACAGCTATGACGAAATGCAACCGTGATGGTGACTTTTCTTAGTCAGCGAACAGGTTCGGGCTGAAAGTAGGTGCAGATCAGTTGGACGCAAGGTCTTTCAACGCAGCAAGCTCCCGGGCCACTTTCTGCTCCCAATAAGCCTGTTTTTCCTTGTTCAGGCTGTGCTCGCTTTCCCGGTCGTAGCGGTCTTGGTAAGCCACGAATTCCTTGTAATTGCGCTGGTAGTATTCCTCAATGTGCTTCGAAAGGGCCTCGCAATCGTCTCCGAACCGCGATAATTGCGCACGCAGTTTCCGCACGAAAAGTTCCGTGATGTCGAAATGAAGCTGCTCATGTCGCAGCAGCGATGCAGACTGCCTGTCCTTAGTCCAACTTCTGTTCGGATTGAAATAGCATTTCACTTTCGCCATCGAAGTGGTTCCATCGCAGATCAGTTCAATGGACATGCCGCTGTCCGTTAACGCAGCGTTCGGAGAAAGTTTCTTTGGCGTTCCCTTGAAGTCTGCCCAGGTCAATTTTCGGTTATCCTCCCACGGGATACAGTCTTTGCATCCTTCATTCTGTGCAAAACCGACAGAAGGACCTACCGTGGTAAGTAGAATAAGTGCGAGCAGAATTGATTTCATGGTGCTACCTTCGAACGATATTTAAACTCGAAATGATTCAACTTATTACGTCAACTTTAAATGGATCTGAAGATCGCCCGATGCTGGTCGACCTGCGCTACGATGACCGAATTCAGAACCATCCTGTTATCGTATTTGTTCATGGGTTCAAAGGATTCAAGGATTGGGGACACTTCCCGTTGATAGGCGAAGAATTTGCAAAGGCAGGTTTCGCATTCGTGAGTTTCAACTTTTCGCATAATGGGACCACGGTTGACGAACCTACCGAATTTGCCGACCTCGAAGCATTCGGCAATAACAATTATCACAAGGAGCTTTTCGATACCGAGCAGGTGATACAAGCCATTTGCAATGGTTCACTTTTCTCCGGGGCAAGCTTGGATAGGAGCAAGGTTCTCCTTTTCGGACACAGTAGAGGAGGTGGCATAGCCATTGTGAAAACCAGCGAAGATGAAAGGGTCAAAGCTCTGGCCACTTGGAACTCCATCGGGGATATGCGAAGGACAAAGGCCGACTTTGAACAGTGGATGGAAGAAGGGGTGATCTTTGTGCCCAATGCGCGCACCGACCAGCAAATGCCTATGTATTACCAATTCGTGGAGGATTATTTTGCGCAGCAGGACCGCTATGACCTGGAAGCCGCGTGCTCCGACATCCGCATACCTACGCTTTTCGTTCATGGAACAGCCGATCAGACCGTACCTTCATTCTATGCGGAAAAGCTCCATGAATGGACGGAAAATTCGGACCTGATGTTGATAGCGAATGGCGATCATACGTTCGGTGGAAAACATCCTTTTACCGGGGATGGATTACCAGCCGATACCAAACTGGCCGTTGAGGCAACCATCAGGCATTTCAAGGCGATCCCGTAAAGGTGCTCGGTCGTAGGCGTTTACTTGCCGATGATATCCAAGAGTGGTTTCGTGGCGCCCTCCCAGCTGAAGTGTTCGGTAACGAGGGTGTGTCCGGCCGAAGCAATGGATGCCGCTTTTCCCTCGTTCGATAGCAGATCGATGATATGCGCAGCGTATTCCTGAGCGGAGGTGGAAATGAGGATCTCCACATCGGGCTTCGCCTGCAAGGCATTGTTTGCAAGAGTTGAGGTAATGCACGGAATGCGCATGGCCATGGCTTCCAGCAATTTATTCTGTAATCCGGTGCCTATCATCATGGGTGCCACGAAAACCTTTGCTTTTGCATAGCAGTCTCGTATGTCGTCTACCCAGCCTGTAACCTCGGTCAGGTCTGATGCAAGGTCCTTCACTTTCTGGTCCGGGCGTGCTCCGGCCAGCATCAGTCTTGCAAATGGGATCTCTTTCCTTACCAAGGGCATCACTTCCTTTTCGAGAAAAATGGCTCCCTCCACATTGGGCTGGTATCCCATGTTGCCCGCAAACAGTACATCCACATTCTTCTGTTCCGCACTCGGAGCAAAATCCTCCAGGTCCACACCGTTGCGCACTATGACCACGTCATTCCGCTGTTTAAATGGTAATTGATCACGGTCCTGTTCGGAAATGATGGTGCAATGGTCGAACTGGCAGAAAACCTCTTCTTCGTATCGGTTCAATCGTTTCAATTCCGAATTGAGTATCGGTTTCCAGTACCAGGGGTCGGTTTCCAATCTCCGTTCAATGCCTTTAGAGAATGCATCCTGGAAGTCGATGATCTTCGTTACACTATTCTGGTTTTCCACGTATTTCGCGGTACGCAGTAGCTGGCAGTAAATGGCATCAGGTTTCCATTCGCTGATGCATTCATTGACCTGTCTCTGAGCTTCGGATTGATAGAAGTAGGCCACTTGAAAGGGGTCTTTCCCGAAAACGGAAAGTCCTAAACGGATGAGCTGGTCCCATTTCGAGATGCGGATGGTGTGCAGTTCGGTACAGTATTGTTGCACTTCGCTGATCCAGCTTGGATCGAGTTTGTTCTCATGCAGCGCGCAAAGAAGTACCTGATGATGCTTGGAAAGAATGCGCAGTTGATGGAACGCACGGAGTTTGTCGCCTTTTTCGAGCGGATAGGGGAATCGAGAAAGCAGAACAAAGAGGCGCAAATCGGTCGGTCAGAGATCAGCGTAAAAATAGGTCAATTTCGAACTTAACTTCTTTTGATCGAAAGCTGTATTGGCAAGGTTCCGTGCATTCTTACCGATCTGCACGATCCGGTTCGGGTTTTCGGTAAGGTATTTCAATTTGAGTACGAACTCATCCGGTGTGTCTGCTATCAGAATGTTCTCGCCATCGGTGTAGGGCACACCCTCGGCACCTGCGCTCGTTGTCACTATCACTTTTCCCATGGCCAATGCTTCCACTATTTTGATGCGCATTCCGCTTCCGGAAAGCACAGGCACGATGGCGATATTCTTGTTCTTAACGAATTCCTGCACCGAATCAACCTGCCCATCGATCTTCAGTTTCCCTTTCGATCGTTTCAGAAGGTGCTGCGGCATTTTTCGGCCCGCCAAATGACACTGAGTCTCTGGGAGCTCTGTCTCGATCCGAGGCCAGACCTCATCCAAGAACCAGTTCACCCCTTCAACATTGGGCTGCCAATCCATGGCACCCACGTGGTATAGCGATAGTGGATGCTTGCTCAATACGTCCGGTCTGATGGCGTTCACATGGAAACCGATGGGAATGACCGAGATGGGACAGCGTATCCCGAATTCTTCGAACGCCTGTCTGTCTTCATCCGTTATGGCAATGATGCCGTCAAGCTTACTCAGCGTGCCGATCTCATAGCTTTTCAGTCGTGAAGCGAGCAGATTCAGGTACCATTTCTTGATGGCAAAGGCCTCGTTTTCGGCAAGTTGTTCCCA
>JBFHEW010000273.1:0-4559 GCA_041583955.1 Bacteroidia bacterium
TGCTTCCGCTCTCTCAGGAATTTCAGATTTGTTGAAAAAAACATTCGATGAAAATTGAACAACGAAGATAATGATCGTCTACATTATAAACGGATAAATGTCGATATAATTGACAATTTGCAGATGAGAGTAATGTACGGATATGGGCAATGAAATGACCTCTGAACTCAAATACCTTACGATCATCGCATTCAACTTTACCAACCATTCAGATCATTACTCCAATCTGCTCATAGCACTAATTGCCCCATGCGTTCAGTCATTCACATAGACCTCGATACTTTTTTCATCTCCTGCGAGCGCTTGCTCGATAGCCGACTTATAGGCAAACCCGTGCTTGTAGGTGGCGTTACAGACCGTGGTGTAGTGGCTTCGTGCAGCTACGAGGCGCGAATGTTCGGAGTGCACTCGGCCATGCCCATGAAGATGGCGCGGCAGCTTTGTCCGGAGGCCATTGTGATAAAAGGCAACAGCAGTATTTACAGCAAGCAATCGGATATCGTTACCGAGATCATCAAAGAGGAGTCGCCTTTGTTCGAAAAATCGAGCATTGATGAATTCTACATTGACGCCACGGGAATGGACCGTTTCTTCGGGTGCTACAAATGGTCGCAGGAATTGCGTACACGCATCATAAAAGAGACCGGGCTTCCTATTTCGTTTGCGCTCTCTACCAGTAAAACCGTGGCCAAAGTGGGCACGGGCGAAGCCAAACCCAACAATCACAAAGAGATTCCGAAAGACACGGAAATGCCATTTCTCGCACCGCTTTCCATCAAAAAGATACCGCAGGTGGGCGACCAGACCTACCGTATGCTACGCAGCATGGGTGTAGAGAAAGTAAAGACCGTACAGGAAATGCCGATGGAACTGATGGAACGCGTAATGGGCAAACCCGGCATCACGCTTTGGAAAAGGACCCACGCCATAGACAATACTCCCGTCATCCCCTACCACGAACGGAAATCCATCTCCATTGAGCGCACGTTTGAAAAGGACACCACCGACATGATCAAGCTCAAAAGCATCATCAAGGCAATGGCCGAAAACCTTGCATATCAGCTTCGGAATGGAGACAAACTCACTGCGTGCATCTCCGTTAAGATCCGCTATTCCGATTTTCAGACCACCAGTAAACAGCGCAGGATACCGTACACGAGTGCCGATCATACCATCATCAGAACCGTAGAAGAACTCTTCGACCAGCTTTACGACCGCAGAGTACTTATCCGCCTGATCGGGGTACGCCTCAGTCATTTGGTAGGCGGTGGTTACCAGATCAATCTGTTTGAAGACAGCGAAGAAATGATCAAACTCTATCAGGCCATGGACAAGATGCGCAACCGTTATGGACAAGATGCCGTGAAACGGGCCGTGGCCATGGGATCAACAGGCATTGGCCGTACCGGAAATCCATTTAACGGACAACCGATCGTGATTCCGGCACATCGGAGGGCCTGATGTATCAAACCCGACCATCAAGCCTTACCTTTGCGCCTCAAATTCCGCAAAGCATGAGAAGCTACACACCATCCGAAATGGAAACTCCGCAATTGCACGGGCTATTGCTAAGCGCCATTGCTCCACGGCCCATTGCATTTGTAAGTACAGTGGATGCGGAAGGAAGACCCAATCTGGCACCGTTCAGCTTCTTCAACGTATTCAGTGCCAATCCGCCCATTGCCATTTTCTCCCCTGCAAGGCGCGTACGCGGGAACACCACCAAGCACACACTCGATAACGTGGAAACAACCAAGGAATGCGTGATCAATGTAGTGAGCTACGACATCCTTCATCAGATGAATCTCGCCAGCTGCGAGTTTGAAGATGGCGTGAACGAATTTGAAAAGTCCGGACTCACGGCCATTCCGTCCGATCTGGTAAGACCACTCCGCGTAAAGGAAGCACCGGTTCAGTTTGAATGCAAAGTGCGAGAGATCATTCACCTCGGAGAGGAAGGAGGAGCCGGAAACCTGGTCGTATCAGAAGTGATACGCATGCACATTTCGGAAAATGTGTTCGGAACAGACGGGAACATCGACCCACAGAAACTCGACCTCGTGGCCAGAATGGGGCAGAACTGGTATTGCAGAGCGCACGGTGAGGCGGTCTTTGAAGTACCCAAACCCGGACGCGAAGTAGGAATGGGTGTAGACGCCATTCCGGACCACATCAGAAACAGTGATATATTGACCGGAAACGATCTGGGCCAGTTGGGCATGGTAGCCACGCTACCTACAATGGAGGAGATTGACGATTACTGCAAGCAACCATCAGTGAGCGAACTTCTGAAAGGGTATCAGAGCAAACCAAAGCAAGTGGAGCGGATGCTGCATAAGAATGCTCATCGTCTGCTGGAGCAAGGAAAAACCACCGAGGCCTGGAAAATGCTACTGGCCATAAACCGCATCTGATTTGAGCGCTGAAGTTGTACAACTCACTGCCACCACGCAAGCTGGCTTCGAAGAAATACTTGCTGATGAGCTACGCTCGTTCGGAGCACGTGACGTTGAGCTGGGAAGACGTGCCGTCTATTTCAAAGGCGACCTCGGATTCATTTACAAGGCCAACTTCCGGTCGCGATTTGCACTGCGCATCCTAAAACCCATCAAGACCTTCGTTGCCATTGACGAGAACGCGTACTACGCTCGCATCAAAGCCTTTCCGTGGGAGAAATACATCGCCAACGATAAGACCTTCTCCATCAAGTGCGCACTCCATTCGCAGACATTCACACACTCGCTGTACATGTCGCTGAAAGCGAAAGATGCCATTGTTGACCGCCTGCGCGAAAAGACAGGAGACCGTCCGAATGTTGACCGTGAGAACCCGGACCTACCTATCCATATCCACATCGACAAGGAGTTGGTCACCATTTCGCTTGACTCGACAGGACATTCCCTGCACATGCGTGGCTACAGGCAGATAACAGGCCAAGCGCCTATAAACGAAGTATTGGCCGCAGGGATCGTAGAGCTTTCCGGCTGGGATCCTTCCACCCCTTTCTACGATGGCATGTGCGGTTCGGGCACCATTGCCATCGAAGCAGCCATCAAAGGCCTTAACATGCCGCCCGGACTTTTCAGGAAGTTGGGCTACGCCTTTGAAAAATGGCCCGATTTTGACCAACAGCTCTTCGACACCATCATCGAAAGTTCGATGGAACGGATCTCTGATGCACCACTGAAGATCTATGCTTCGGACGTGAGTGCCAATGTGGTTTCCAAAGCAAAGAAGAACATCTATAATGCCGAGCTCGATGAGGAGATCCAGGTATCGGTTCAGGAATTCCTCGAACTGAAACCCACAGAAAGCCGAGGTACCCTTGTTCTGAATCCTCCTTACGGAGACCGAATGAACAAAGAAGACATAGACGAACTTTACAAGAAGATCGGTGACACGTTCAAGCAGAATTGGAAAGGCTTCTCCTGCTTCATGATAACAGGTAATCTGAGCGCGCTGAAGAAAGTCGGGCTGAAATCAACAAGCAAGAAAGAGCTTTTCAATGGCTCCATTGAGTGTCGCCTGGCCAGGTTCGATATATATGAAGGTTCTAAACGCGATTGAAATGAACAGATTGAAAGCAACGATAATGGCATTCCTGTGCCTATTCACGGTATCATCACATGCTCAGGATTGGCGGGAACTGATTGCCGACCCGAATGTGAATTTCAAAGACGTACAAGCAGCCTTCTATGCCGAATTCGGTAACGAGAAAGGCGGAAAAGGTTCGGGTTGGAAGCAATTCAAACGCTGGGAATGGTTCATGGAGCAACGACTTTCAGAAAACGGCCGCTTGCCCGACTCCAAGGTCATTTACGAAGAAGTGAAACGGGCTGAAATGCAGAAACGTTTCCGCGGAAGCAACGGAGACTGGCAACTCATTGGCCCGATCGAGGAGCCTACAAACGGCTCGGGAAGATCGATCGGCCGTGTTTCGGCCATTGCATTCCATCCTACAGACACCAATCAAATGTGGGTTGGTGCGCCATCTGGCGGACTTTGGAAATCAAACGACAACGGGCAATCGTGGGAACCTTTGACCGACAATCTGCTGAACAGCGGTGTTGCAGAAGTGGTTGTCAATCCACACCACCCCGACACCATGTATCTGGCAACGGGTGATGGCAGCTCAAGCAACACTTACAGCTATGGCGTAATGATGTCGGTGGACGGTGGCTTCTCGTGGGACACCACAGGACTCAGCTTTCAAGAGAACCAAGGAAGGAACATCAGACGGATGATCCTGGACTCCACCAGAACCAACGTACTCATTGCTGCCACCACCAACGGCATCTATCGCACGCAGGATGCCGGATTGACATGGCAGCAGGTTCAAACCGGAAATTTCTGCGATGTGGAATTCAAGCCATACGGTCACGACACGGTCTATGCAACTACAAGCTCGCTTTCCGCCCCACCATTTTACGTCTCTTACGACAATGGTGCAACCTGGACCGCTTCTGTGAGCGGAATCAACACCGCAAACATGGGACGCTGCAAAGTGGCGGTGACGAAGGCGGCTCCTGAGATGGTCTACCTCCTGGCCACCAACTCAA
>JBFHEW010000274.1:0-4557 GCA_041583955.1 Bacteroidia bacterium
AAAGCGTGGAATTGCGGTCATGCGAGGGATGCAGGACAACGGAATCCTGGCCTGCGCCAAACATTTCCCGGGTCATGGCGATACCGATTCTGACTCACACCACACGTTACCGATCATCAAACATTCGTTTGCGAGGATCGACTCGCTCGAACTGTATCCCTTCAAACAAATGATAAAGGAAGGTATCGGAAGCATGATGGTGGCCCATTTGTACATCCCTGAATTGGACACCACCAAGAATCAGGCTTCCACGCTGAGCCCGAATATCGTAAATGGTCTATTGAAAGATTCGCTTGGGTTCAAAGGGCTCATTTTTACAGACGCCCTCAATATGAAGGGAGTGAGCAAATATTATAAACCGGGTGAAGTGGAACTGAAAGCGTTCCTCGCAGGAAACGATGTGATGGAATTTGCAGAAGATGTTCCCAAGGCCATGGAACTCATCCGTAATGCGGTGAACGATGGGATCATCTCTCAGAAAGAAATAGATGCGCGCTGCAAAAAAGTGCTCAACGCCAAAGCGTGGTTCGGTCTGGACAGATATAAACCCATTGAACTGAAGAATCTGACATCCGATCTTAACAATTGCCAGGCCAGGGCGCTCCATAATGAGTTGGTAGCTGCTTCGCTTACGCTACTCATCAACAAGAACGTCCTACCTATCAAGAACCTTGATACCGAACGAATCGCTTCTTTGGTCATTGGAGACCGACCAGAGAACGCTTTTCAGGGAATGCTTTCGAAGTATGCGGCCATCGATCATTATGCATTTGCCACAGATTCGCCTTCTTCCGAACAATGGTCAGTACTCAATCAACTGAAAACGTACGACAAGGTCATTGTCAGCATTCATGGTCTGAGCAACAGCCGCTCTCGCAATTATGGAGTTACGCAAGACATGTTGAACGCCATTGGCGAATTGGCATTCAACACAAAACTCATAGTGAACGTATTCGGGAATCCGTATGCATTGGGTTTCCTGAAGGGCATTGAGCATGCCAATGCATTGCTGTTCTCCTACGAGCAATCGGACGTGTCGCAAGCCATGGCTGCACAGGCACTTTTCGGAGGAATACCGATCTCGGGAAAAATGCCGGTAACTGCCAATACCATGTTTGCATACGGTAGCGGATTGAAAACCGATAAGGTTCGACTGGCCTATGGAGAACCGGCACAGGTAGGATTGGACGACCGGATACTTGCGCAGATTGACGATATAACCATGGATGCCATTGCCAAGAATGCAACACCTGGTGCACAGTTGCTAGTGGCCCGAAACGGAATGGTGGTCTACGAAAGATCGTTCGGTCATCATACCTATTCTGCAGAAAGAAAAGTGAGTTGGGATGATGTCTACGATCTGGCCTCCATTACCAAGATCGGGGCATCCCTTGCATCGTTCATGCAATTGGTCGATAAAGGACTTGTTGATGTGGATGATAAGGTATCGGACCATCTTTTTGAACTCAAAAAGACCAATAAGAAGAACATCACTTTCCGCGATCTATTGGCACATTACGCCCAATTATCCGCATGGATCCCGTTCTATACGGCAACGCTTAAAGACGGTGGTCCAGACAGTGCTTATTATAGTGCAGTACAGTCCGATGCATTTCCGCACCGAGTGGCCGAAAACCTTTTCATGCGAAAGGATTATCCGGATACCATTTACAGATTGATACATGAATCTAAACTGTTGGATAGAAAAGAATACAAGTACAGCGACCTCGGGTATTACTACATGAAAAAAGTGATACAGCTTGAATCGGGTATGCCGTTAGATGAATATGCCTCAACCAACATCTATCGCCCCCTCGGGCTTACAACCATGGGATTCTTGCCTAAGAACCGTATTCCAGTGGACCGGATCGTTCCAACAGAAGACGATAAGACCTTCCGGAAACAACTGGTGCAAGGCGATGTACACGATCCGGGTGCGGCCATGTTGGGTGGAGTAGGTGGTCATGCAGGACTTTTTTCTAACGCAAACGATCTTGCCATTCTCATGCAGATGTTTTTGGACGATGGTCAGTATGGAGGTAAAAAGTTCATTTCGGAAAAGACGATCAAAGAGTTCACCAAATGTCAATATTGCAAGAACGGGGTCCGTAGAGGAATCGGTTTTGATAAGCCTGAACCGAGCGGAAAAGGCGGACCTACCTGCGAGTGTGTCTCAATGCTCAGCTTCGGTCATACTGGTTTTACTGGCACAATGGCGTGGGCCGACCCGGAAAAGAACATCGTTTATATTTTCCTTTCAAACCGTGTTTATCCTGATGCTGGGAACAATAAACTGCTGAAGATGGATGTGCGCACCAGAATTCAGCAGGTTATTTACGATGCGATCATTGATTGATGCCGATCTCTGCATATCAGTCTGTGGCATGTTGCCTTGGCCAAGTCACAACCATGGTATTGATCGGATACGTGGAATAGCGTTCCAAGGAAGCTGTGGTAGGCCCGTGTGTCAAAGGTCACATTCGTTCGAAACAGCCTTCGGAAATTAGAGGCTCAACCTAATTTCATGAAGATTTCATTATCAGATTCGATCAGCGTTTCTACGCGTATTGTCGTCCTTTCGCTAACGGTGGTATTCAGTTCTACCGGTTGCAGCAATGATGCTGCAAAAAAGCTGAGCCATTCAGAACCGGTACAGGATAAATGGAGTTATCAAGGTGAAACAGCTCCCGAGTTTTGGGAAGAGATTGAGAAAGGTTCGGACTGTGGTGGAAACAGGCAGTCACCGATAAACATCATAGACTTTTACGCAGTGCAGTCCGATTCACCCGTAGACCTTGAGATACACTATGCTTCAGATACGCACATCAACAAGGTTGTGAACAGTGGATACACGGTACAGTTTGATTTCATGCCTGGAGACTCCATCCTATTGAATGGAGAGGTTTATCGGTTGATCCAGATACATTTCCACGAACATGCAGAACACCTGATATCAGGAGTGGTATATCCTATTGAGATACATTTGGTGCATCTGAACAAAGCGGGCGAGCTCGCGGTGCTGGCTGTGTTAGGCAAGGAAGGGGCAGAAAGCCAGATCATTGAATTGTTGGAGAGTTTTCTACCGCTTAAGATGGGCGAGAGCAAGCAGATCGATGTACAATGCGACCTCAACCAGTTGCTTCCTGCCGATAGGATGTTCTATTCCTATTCTGGGTCGTTAACAACTCCACCGTGCACAGAAGGAGTCCACTGGGTGGTTTTCAAAAACCCCATCATCCTTTCGTTGGATGAGGTAAGTACGTTGAAGAGCAACATGCCACTCAATAATTACCGCTCGGAGCAGCCATTGAACGGAAGGGTCGTAACGGTCAACCCACTTTAGTAACGAATGCGTGCATTTTGAACGTGAACGTGACCAAAGTCACGTGGGCTGTGTGACCAAAGTTTCTAAACCTTCATCCCGGTGGATCTACCTTTGTGGCAACAATTTCAAGTCTAACACATTTAATAACATATATCATGAAAGTAGAACAGTTATACACAGGATGTCTGGCGCATGGAGCGTACTACATCGAAAGTAATGGAGAAGCGGCCATCATCGATCCGCTTCGTGAAGTACAACAATACATAGATATGGCAAACGAGCGTGGAGCCAAGATCAAGTACATCTTCGAAACGCATTTCCACGCTGACTTCGTTTCAGGGCATATCGATCTTGCTGCCAAAACAGGAGCTCCGATAATCTACGGTCCTACGCAAATGGAAACAGGGTTCAAGGCGTACATTGGAAAGGATGACGAGAAGTTCCCGTTGGGAAATACAACCATTACGCTGATCCATACTCCCGGTCATACGTTGGAAAGCAGTTGCTATCTGCTAACTGATGAGAGTGGGGTTGATAAGGCCATATTTACAGGCGATACGCTTTTCATTGGGGATGTTGGACGTCCGGATCTGGCGCAGCATGTCATTGCCGACCTCACTCAGGAAAAACTCGCTAACCACATGTTTGATTCGTTGAGAAACAAATTGATGCCATTGAATGATGACATTGTTGTTTACCCCGGTCATGGTGCAGGAAGCGCCTGTGGGAAAAACATGAGCAAGGAAACGTTTGACACGCTTGGAAACCAGAAGAAAGTGAATTATGCACTTCGAGCAGACATGTCAAGGGAAGAGTTCGTAAAAGAACTCCTTACAGGACTTACTGCTCCGCCAGCCTATTTCCCTAAGAACGTTGTCATGAACATCAAAGGATACGATTCCATTGATGAAGTGCTTGACCGTGGCGTCCGTCCGCTGTCTCCGCGAGAGTTTGAGGCGGCCATGGAAGAGACAGGTGCCATTGTGATTGACACACGGAAACAACAGGAGTTCGCAAAAGGCTTCGTCCCAGGTTCATATTTCATTGGAGTAGACGGAAGTTTTGCTGTATGGGTAGGAACATTGATCCAGGATATCAATCAGAAGATACTGCTCATAGGCGATGAGGACAGGATCCCGGAAGTGGTGACACGTTTGGCCCGTGTGGGGTACGATCATGCCATAGGTTATCTCAAAGGTGGAATAGATGCATGGAAAGCAGCGGGGAAACAA
>JBFHEW010000275.1:0-4551 GCA_041583955.1 Bacteroidia bacterium
CACGGCCGTTGTCATTGTGGTGAATAGGACCACTGTTACCGAGCTGAGCGGCATTAAGATGGCAGCGATCACCGGAGATAGTAATCCCTGTACGGCTACCGAAACACCGATGATGTTGTAGATCAACGAAAGTGAGAAAGCAGCAATGACCACCCAGCGTGCCTGCCGTGAGAGGTCTATCAGGGCTGGGAGTTTTGTGAAGGAGCTGGCGCTCAGGATTCCGTCTGATGCAGGTGTGAACTGACTGTTGTCTTCTGCTATGGAAACCCCGAAATGAGCCTCCTTCAACGCACCTGCATCGTTCAATCCATCACCGATCATCAAAAGCTTCTCGCCATGGATGTCCTGGTGTTCTTTGATCCAGGCTTTTTTCTCGTGAGGATCCATGTTGAAGTGCATCTGCTCCCGTTCAAACCCGGCAATCAACTTGTTGCTCAGTGCAAAGCGTTCGTTATCGTTATCTCCAGAAAGCAATGAAACCCGATTTTCTGCTTGAAGCTTATCAACCGTGTGATGAAGTCCATGGCGGTAACTGGTTGTGAATTCCACCCGTGCCCATAGCTGACCGTCAATGAGCACAGCGGTTCGTCCCATGCCATGATGGTCGGTTTGCCATTCGTTGAATTGTTTCTTTTCGGTTTCGCTCAGGTTATTGGGGTTTTTCAATTCTACAAGCACTCCGTTCACCATGCCGTAAATTCCAATTCCGGGGTGCTCCATGAAGCCGATCACGTGCTCCGACTGCGTTTTAGGGAAGGCAGATGCAAAATTCCTACTGAGCGGATGCAGCGATTGACGCGCCACATTCACCAGCGCATCGAGCTGATCGGTAGTGAGTGGGTTTCCGGCAAAAATCACCCCACCTTCTTCGCGTATGGTAATGGTTCCCGTCTTGTCGAAAACCACATGGTTCACTTCGCCCAATTTGGCTATGGCCTCTATGGAGCGGACAAAGAAGCCGTGCCTCCCGAAATGGCGAAGCATGCTTCCGTAGGTGAAAGGAATGCTCAATGCAAGCGCGCACGGACAGGCAATGATCAGCACCGAAGTGGCGGTGTTCAGCCAATTGCTCGGGTCGACCATCATCCAGTACACGGCCGTGAGGGCCGCAATGGTGAGTACCGAAACACTGAATCGTGCTGCAATGCGGTCGGAGAATTTCAATAGGGGAGGAGCGTCTTCCTTATCACTTGTGTCGGAGTTGTTCCAAAGTGAGGTCAGGTAGCTACTGGAAACCGGTTTGAGTACGCGCAAATGGATGACAGCCCCTCGGTTCTTGCCACCGGCATAGATACGTTCGCCACCTGCTTTTGATGACGGGGCTGCTTCGCCCGTAACGAAACTGTAGTCGATGGAGGCTTTGGCAGACAGCAGTTCGCAGTCGCAAGGAATCAGCTCGTCATTGTGTATTTGAATTTCATCTCCGGCCAGCAGGTGCTTTATCATGATGGCGTTGACCTGCCCATCTGTACCCACTCGGTTCACCGCAATGGGGAAGAACGATCTATAATCGCGCTCGAACGAAAGTCCCGAATAGGTTTTTGCCTGATACCATTTGCCTATAAGGAGGAAGAATACGAACCCGGCCAGCGAGTCCAGAAATCCGGGCCCGGTGGCCGTGAGGATGTCGAATGCACTCCGAATGAAAATGGCCAGCATTCCTATGGATACGGGTACATCCATGTTGACATGGCGCACTTTCAGCCCCTTGTAGGCAGAAACCAGATAGTCTTGCCCAGCATACAACAGTACGGGCAGCGAAAGCGCCAGATTCAGGTAACTGAACAGGGTAGACCATTTCGACTCAAGAACCTGATTACCGATGAGATACTCCGGAAAACTCAACAGCATGATGTTCCCGAAACAGAAACCCGCCACTCCGATCTTGTAAAGCAGGTCGCGGTTCACCTTCGGTCTTTCCTTTGTTTCCGAAGCGGTTGCCAAGTTCAAGTTGGGCGCATAACCGATGGAGTGTAAGAGAACCACCAGCTCTTTGAGCGATACTTCCTGTTGGTTGAATAGGATATTGGCCTTCTTGTTCGGAAAATTCACCTCACATTGCTTGACTCCCTTATTCAATCGCTCCAATCGTTCAAGCAGATACACGCAGGCACTGCAATGGATGGCAGGAAGTTCGAACGAGATGCGCGCCAACGTTCCGTCAGAGAAGTCGAGCAGGCTCTGCTTTACTTCCTCATCATCCAGGTAGGCGAGTTCCTGTGCTTTTTGTGCATCTGGTTTGATTCCAAGTGGGCCGTTGGCATAGGTGTCGTCCAACCCCACGTCCTGTAAAAGCTGATACACCGTGCTGCAACCGTTGCAACAGAATGTATGACCATCAACCACAATGGTCTCTTCAACGCACGCGTCATTGCAGTGGTAGCAGGTTTTCGTTTCTCGGATGGTTTGCATGGAGCGATGGTAAAATGCATCGCAAGTTGCAAGCGTTCCATAGTTCGGTCCGTGATTGGCATCAAACCGAAAAATGAGTTTCGTCAGTTACGTGGAACCGATCCGAAAAAACCATTGTCAGGAGCATTCGCTCCCTATCAGAACCGATAGTCTTTCAGGGCCTGAATATTGAGCACATGTATCTCGCGGCCTTTGGATTCAATGTAACCGTCCTGCTTGAATTCAGACAGGGCGCGGATAACGGTTTCGGTAGCCGTACCGACAATGCTTGCGAGGTCTTCGCGGCCAAGGCTGATGGTGAAGTCCTTCCGCTTTTCCGGATTGTATTTCTCATACACCTGCACCAAGGCGTTGGCTACACGTTTGCGCACCGAACTGTAAGCAAGTTCTATCAGCTGCTCTTCTTTCTGATGGATATTGTCTGCCAATAGCTTGATGAAACTTCCGATCACTTCCGAGTTGGAATTCATCAGATGATAGAAATCGTCTTTCGGAATGAGCAGTACCTCTGCATCGTCTATCACCTGCGCTGATTCGGCATAGTTGGCATGTTCAAGTAAGGAGGCGTAGCCGAAGAAATCTCCCGAATTGTACAGACCTGTGATGTATTCCTTCCCGTCATCATTCATCTTGAATGTCTTTATCTTCCCCTTATTCAGGAAGTAGAGGTAGATGGGTGTGTCTCCTTCGCGGAAAACATACTCGCGCAGCGAATAATGCTTGGTTCGGTGGTTCTTGGTGACCTGTTCCACCACTTTTCCGGAAGCGGTGGCCATGAAGCCCTGAATGCCGGATATGTTCCGTTTCGACCCGCTTCTCAGCGCATCGCTCTTTTTGAGTCGCATTTCAACGGCATCCAAGAGGTCCATTTCCTCAAAAGGCTTGGTAAGATAGTCGTCAGCACCCATTCCCATGCCTTTACGAACATCTACCGATTCTGATTTGGCCGTGAGGAAAATGAATGGGATGGCAAGTGTACTCGGGTCTTTTCCGAGCATATGCAGTACTCCGTATCCGTCCAATTCGGGCATCATCACATCGCAGATGATAAGGTCGGGCTGTTCTGTTTTTGCTGCAACCACGCCTTTTTTTCCGTCTTCGGCTGTTACGACCTCGTAATTGGCCAACTCAAGGATTTCCGCAATGTTCTCGCGCATTTCAAGGTTATCCTCTATTATAAGAATCTTCTTCTTTTCCATCAGTTCTGACTTGCCTTTTCAATTGGTAAAGTGATCACAAAGGTAGTTCCTACCTCTAGTTTGCTTGTAAAATTGATCGATCCATTCATTAATTCAACGTGTTTTTTCACGATGTTCAAACCGAGCCCGGTTCCTTGAATGTGTGTGGCATTCCTAGCACGGAAGAAACGTTCGAAAAGGTGTTGTTGCTCTTCCTGAGGAATTCCCATGCCTTTGTCTGAAACGGTGATGACCAGGTTGTCTCCGATCTCGATGCTGAAGCCGATGACCGAGTTTTCCTTGCTGTATTTCACCGCATTGGATAGCAGGTTGAATAGGACGTTCCGTATCAATTGAGGGTCCAGACCGCTAATGATCCCAGAGGTGCACGAATCTTGATTGAGGCAACATACAAGGTCGATCTCCTGACCTTTTCTGGCCATGCCGCTTATGTCTTCCGCCACAGACCGGGCAAGTTCGCACATGCTGAATTCTTCCGGTTTGAATTGCACCTTTCCCTGTTCCAGTTTTTCCAACGACAGGAAGTCGTTGAGGATGGAGGTGAGGTTCCTTACTGAATTCCGAATGCGCCCCACGTGTTTCGTGATGCCCTCGGTGTTATTCACTTCGGCATAACGTGTAACCAGATTCACTGAACTCAATATCGTGGCAAGCGGTGTTCTGAATTCGTGGGAGGCCATTGATACGAAACGGGATTTGAGTTCATTCAATTCACGTTCCTTGTTCAATGCGTTGATCATATCCTGCTCGGCCTGTTTCTGCTCGGTGATGTTCTTTTCCACCAACAACAAGCGGTCTATGCTCTTGTCCTCATCGTAGAGAGGTACTGCACTCATGATGTACGTATTGCCTTTCGAAACGATCTCGAATGAGCGGGGAATTCCCTCGAGTACTTTTTTCAGTTCATTTTCAACCTGCTCCCTGTACGGTTCGGGTAGCA
>JBFHEW010000276.1:0-4541 GCA_041583955.1 Bacteroidia bacterium
GGAGCTACACCCAATTGAAGCAATGCACCAATGGCAACCAGTGTAATTATTGAGATGATCAATGTGGCGCTTGTCACCTTACCCAGCGAACGACCTTGCAACGCTCTGGAGTAAAGCGTGGATACCGCCATGGCGCTGATGGCAACGAGCACAAACACGAGCGGAAGCTTATCAATACCAATGACCGATAGGAACTGCGCATTGACCACCGGTTTGATGATCATCAGTGTTAGAATGAGCAGAAAAATATTGACCTGCATCAAAAGGACACGCTCGTACTCGCCCTCCCGTATGTCGAAAGTGGTACGAAGAAATCCCTTGAAAAACTGCATTGGTTCGCCTTGTTCTATTGGCTCGAGGTAAGTTTTCTGTCAACTTCAAGCATCAGATCGCGCATGATCTTCTCACCTTCTGCATCCTCCACCAAAGCTACTAGAATATACCTTCTGTTGTTGGGGCCCCAGACCAAAGCCGAGTCCGAATGCCATGCTTTCCACGAACCCGATTTCCTGTAAACCTTGGCACGTGGGGCAATCCGATCGAGCGTATTCACAAACTTATGGTGCAGCTCCGGATTCCCGAGGTAACCTAGCATCTGTTTTGACCGATCAAAACTCACCAACTGCCCGAAAGTGAGCAGGTAATAGTAGCGGCACACCTGCGTTGCACTTGCAGCGTGGCTCAGGTTTTTCAACGGTTCGCCTACACGGTTGCCTTCGGCAGCATAGCGTTTTCCTACCCACAGCCCACCACCATATTCGGGGTCATAGAGTTCATAACGGGGATCCTGCATTACGCTGGCGATCTTATCAAACCCGACCCTGTCAATCATTCTGGTAGATGCTGCGTTGTTGCTTTTGGCGATCATCAATCGCATATCGGCTTTCACCTCATCTGTTTCTTTCAATTCTCCTTTTTCAATGGCATCTGTGGCGGCCAAGAGCACCGCGATCTTGGGTAGACTGGCTGCGTACAGCATCAGGTCGCCATTCACATTGGCATACTTCACATCATTCACGTTACGGAGGTCCACCAATCCCAGACTCATTTTCTTGGTCTTTGCCAGGGTACTCAACTTTTTATTGGCCTTCACAATGGCATCGAGTTTGGCTTGCAATGCTGCATCTCCCAACGAACGCAGCGGTTTTATGGCAGAATCGGCAACAAGTACCGGAAGATCTGCAGGTTGATCGTCAACTGTTGTCACAACAGGGGCGTCATAACTGCAATTCGTCATGCCGAAGGTCAGGATCATGACCACCGCAAGCGACACGGCAATGACCATCTTCCTTCCTAAAGACCGAGGCTTAGCTACAACTGACATGGTTGATAATTTCCGGCAAAATTAACCACGCCACATGCTACGAAATGAAAACTTGGTTAAAATGACAATTTAAAACGATGTTGAATACGAATTCAGACAAAATAGGGTGGAAACAAAAAAGCCTCGCAGTTGCGAGGCTTTTCTGGTGGTACCAGCTGGGGTCGAACCAGCGACACACGGATTTTCAGTCCGTTGCTCTACCAACTGAGCTATGGTACCTCTTTTGAGGGCTGCAAATGTAAAAATATTTCGATTTCATTAAACATCAACTTTAAACTTCGGGCACACTATCTTTGTTAACTGATGAATTTGGCAATAGACATAGGGAACTCACGCATCAAATGGGCAAGGTTCAACGGTAAAGAAATCGTTGAGTCGGGTATGATCCCTAACTCTGACCTGAATGAAACCCGAGCGTTGATTACCTTCCACAATGGGGACCACATCACCATTTCATCGGTAGTAAAACTGAACGAGGCATTCATTTCACTGGTTAATGAATCGGATGCCCTGCTCATAGATCCGGAAACACCAATTCCTATAAAGAACAATTACGCTACGCCATCTACTTTAGGAATGGACAGGCTCTGTGCCGCCATTGGTGCCAAAAGCCTGTTCCCTGAAAGCCCCGTCCTGGCCGTTGACATAGGAACGTGTGTCAAATACGAATTCATCAATGAGAAGGGAGAATACGAGGGCGGCAATATTTCTCCTGGCCTGAAAATGCGTTTCGCTTCTCTCAACAATTACACATCAAAGCTTCCGGCCTTGCAGCCACAGCCCGTTACGGGGCCAATAGGCCGCTCAACCAACGAGGCATTGAGGCTTGGCGTGCAGCAAGGAATGTTGTTTGAAATTCAGACAATGATCAGCACCATGCAGACGTTACACCCCCATTTGAAAACGGTTGGAACAGGAGGAGATCTACCCTTTTTTGTTAATGACCTTAAAACTCACATCTTTGCAGACCTTTTGCTCGTCCTACGAGGCATAAATGAAATTTACCTACACAACACTTAGACGGGCCATCCTGTCGCTGATGTTCATTCTCCTAAGCGGATGGACATTTTTTTCGTTTGCTCAACCAGCCAATAATTCGCCATACGCGCGGTACGGGCTCGGCAACCTGAACAATGGTGCGAACGTGCGTTCTGCCGGAGTAGGCGGAATGAGCATTGCCATGCGGGAAGACAGCATCCCTTACCTTGTCAATTTCCTCAATCCGGCATCATACACTTCCATCGGGTTCACGGCTTTTGACATCGGCATCTACGGAAACGTAGCCACTATTTCGTCCAGCACCGAGTCGCAGAATGTCAATAAGGCCAATCTTTCCTATTTCGCATTCGGGTTTCCGATACTCCAATTGAGGCAACGGATAAAACGCGACAGTGTGGGTGAAGGCGAAAGCAAATGGATACAGACCAACCAGAAACGGCTTTTCTGGGGCGGATCTTTCGGCCTGCGCGAATTCAGCAGTGTGAATTATGCTGCTACTGAATCCAATTTGGATCAAACAGGTGTCTTTGGCGGAGACACCGCTTTCAACTATGCTCACAAATTCCAAGGCGATGGTGGGCTGAACCAATTCTTCATCGGTATCGGTATCTCTCCGTTTAAAAACTTCTCCATCGGTCTTAACGCCTCTTACATCTTCGGAAGGATAAACCGTGTTCAACGCCTCGAAATACAGGAGGAGAACTATTTCAATCTTAAAACCGAACGATACACGGACGTTGGCGGGTTCTATTTGGACTACGGCCTTCAATACACGCTTGCCGTTAAAGGAGGAAGGGATGTACTGACGTTCGGAAGCACCTTTGCACACCCGATGGAAGTACGGGCCAACAGTACCACCCTTGCCAGAACATATACGCTTACAACATTCGGAGAAGACCTCCTGCGGGACACCGTGCTATATAATAAGGTTACCGGAGGAAGCATATCCATGCCTTGGAAATATGGCTTCGGATTGACCTGGAAGAAAGGAGAAAAATGGCTATTCGGAGTGGAGCACACGCAGGAGCTGTGGAGCACTTATCGCGATGTGGATGGTAGAAACGACTCGCTCGCGGATGCTTGGAAAACATCGGCCGGTATTGAGTTCAAACCTTCCGTACCCGAAACAAACCGCGGATTCTGGGCCTACTTCGGTAAGATGCATTATCGGTTCGGTGGGCACTACGCCATGAGCCAATATAGGATCAATGGCGTGCAACTTCCAGAATATGGCATAACTCTTGGTTTTGGTTTCCCGCTTAGAAGAAGTCGGGCCGGAGGAGACAGGTTCATTCAGAGTATGGTGAACTTTGCAGTTGAATGGGGACAAAGAGGCACAACAGACCGCTCTCTCCTACTTGAAAACTACTGGAACTTCAAACTCGGTTTCACTCTAAACGACAGATGGTTTATAAAACGCAAATACGAATGACAATGAAAATGAACGGTTTTACACTTTCTAACATCTCAATTCTTGTTGTTATACAACTGGTTTTGATGGGAACAATGAATGGTTTTGCGCAGGATGAGAAATTTGGCGACAATCCGGACAAGTGCAAAGAGAACCTCTCTCTTTACCGAGAGTATTACAAGCAGAAGAATTACGCAGATGCCATGGCCGGCTGGAGATGGACATTCTTCAATTGCCCGGAATCAACCAAGAACATCGTGATAAACGGTACCACCTTGATTGAAGCCAAAGTGAAGGAAAACGAGGCCAATCCTGCTTTGAAGAAAGCCTACTTGGACACCCTTTGGATGGTATACGATAAGCGTGTTGAACTTTACCCGGACGACAAAGGCTACGCCCTTGGCCGTAAGGGAATGGACATGTATGACTACGCTGAAGAGGATTACACCGATGCTTACAATACGCTTACGGAATCGATGAAGACCGACAAGACGGAAACCGACCCGTATGTATTGATGAAGCTGTACTTGGCAGGAATGAAGCGTCTTATCGCCAAGCAGATCGAAATGGAATCGATGTACGACCTGTATGATGAGGTTTCGGCAATACTGGATGCCCAGATGAAGAAACTACCGGCTGACGCTACCGAAGATAACAACACCGACCTTAAGAAGATCAATCAGGCAAGAGGGATCATTGACCAGAACTTTGAGCGCATAGCTCAGGAAACCCAGTACATCGATCTGATGAAGCCAAAGGTGGATGCAGCACCGACAGATGCCGCACTGCTGGAAAAGGTGACGAACA
>JBFHEW010000277.1:0-4523 GCA_041583955.1 Bacteroidia bacterium
AGAAATTATTTTTCCTTCTCGCAGCATTCACATTCGGGTTTGCTCGGGTTTCAAGCGCCCAACAGATAAAGTCATTCACCCACGACAACGAAAAGTACATTCAGGAACTGGAAGGATTTTTCGCCTTGGGCGACCCAAAGGCTGCCAAGAAACTCGTTCAGGAGGTTTTTCTACCTGTGTGGAATAGCGGTCATTACAGCCCACAGCAGAAAGAGCGCGTTTACACCATGTCCGATCTGATGCTGAAAGAGAAGAAGAAGGCGGTGGATTTTGAGAATTACATGTACGCCTTGATGAGCTTTGCTACCAGTATGAAGCCGGCATCTGACTTTGACGCCTTTCATGACGGTATGGAAAAGACCATAACCTCCCTTTCACGAAAGGGATTCACCGAGTATCTGGAAGTATGCAAAGGACTGTTTACCGGCTACGTACTCTACGAATCGCAGGCCGTGAAGTGGGTTGCCAAGTTCGATGCCTACAAGATCGAGTTTGATTCGTTGCCTAAGATCGTTTTCGGAAAATTGGATCTCCGTGCCTATTCCAAGCGCGATAGTTCCATCATTTACGGAACAGAGGGCGTGTATTACCCTACCATTACAACGTGGGTCGGAAAAGGCGGGAAGATCGATTGGAGCCGAGCAGGATTCGATCCCAATAAGACCTTTGCCAGTATTGGCAACTACCGCATCAATACCACCAAATCTCAGTATTCGATAGATTCCGTTACGTTCCATCACCCCGATTTTCTGGATGTGCCGCACGTAGGGGTGCTTACCGAAAAGATATTGGCAGACGTGGACGAAGAGTCGGCCTCGTACCCACGATTTGATTCGTACAACAAACGTATCCTCATCAAGGACATGTACAAGGACATCGATTATGCGGGAGGATTCTCTCAGCATGGTATCAAGTTCATTGGTTCTGGAGACTCGGAACAGAATGCCACGCTCATTTTCAAGAAAATGAACCACATCACGAAAAAGAACGAAGATTTCATTGAAGCACGTTCCAAGTCGTTCGTGATACGGCCAGACAAGGTCATATCAAATAGGGCCGAAGTCATTTTCCGCTACGAAGGTGATTCCATCTATCATCCCGGTCTCCGCGTGAACTACAACGTTGAGAAACACGAGGTCGTATTCACCAAAGAGCAGGAAGGTTCAGGCCGTAGTCCGTTCTATGATACCTATCACCAGGTTGATATGCACGTTGACCAGATATCTTGGAACATGTCGGAGGAGTTCATGAACCTCGAAAACACCACAGGTGGCTCCGAAAGTAGCGCCATGTTCGAGTCTGAAAGCTACTACGATGAGTATCGGTACGACCGTATCAGAGGAATGGCAGATATACATCCATTGTGGAAGATCCGGAATTACGCCAAGGAAATGAATACCGATGAACTCACGGTAGAGCAGATGGCACGGCTTTTCAAGTCCGACATAAGCGAAACCAAAGTGTTCATGATAAATCTTTCCAACTCAGGATTCATGACATACGATTACGACAAACAACTGGTGAAGCTGAAACCGCGATTGAATCACTACGTGCTGTCCAGGTCGAAGAAAACAGATTACGATATCCTTCAGTTCGAATCCACCGTGGGCGGACTGCCCAACGCCAAGCTGAACCTTCTCAATTGGGATCTTGATATGAATGGCGTAGGTCGCGTGTTCCTGTCCGATTCGCAGCAGGTGATCGTGTACCCTTATGAGCAGGAACTTACATTGAAAAAGAACCGTGATTTCCTTTTTGATGGCAAGGTGATCGGTGGAAGACTTGATTTCTTCGGAAGGGACTTCTACTTCAGTTACGATGATTTCAAAATAAACATGGCGCAGATCGACTCGTTGCGACTCAAAGTGCCTGACGGTGATCCGGACGATAGTGGAAGACAGAAGCTCAGGGCAGTGAAAACCGTTCTGCGCGACCTCAAGGGAGAACTGTTGGTTGATAAGGCAGATAACAAATCCGGTATTGTGGACCATCCACGATACCCTGTATTCAACAGTACGGACGAATCGTTCGTCTATTACGATAAGCGCACCATTCAGGATGGAGCCTACAAGAAGGAGGAATTCTACATGCATCTCAAACCGTTCAGTATTGACAGTTTGGAGAATTTCACCAAGGAAGGGCTTGAGTTCGATGGGAATTTCGTGTCAGCTGGCATCTTCCCGGATTTTGAGGAAACGCTTCGGCTTCAACCCGATTTCTCGCTTGGTTTTGTTCGGAAAACACCGGCCGAGGGACTTCCGATGTTCGGAGGAAAGGGGACCTACAAGGCCACCATCAACCTGAGTCATGAAGGTTTACGTGGAGATGGTGACCTCGAATACCTGACTTCTGTTGCCAAATCGTCAGATTTCATTTTCTATCCCGATTCGGTAAATGGTATTGCACAGGATTTTGTGATAGCCAAACAGAAATCGCCCGTGGAATATCCTCCTGTAAAAGCAAAAGAGGTCCGGCTGCATTGGGAACCCAAGGTCGATCACCTCTACACGAAGAAGATCGCCAATGCGTTTGATATGTATGAAGGAGAAGTAGCACATCATGGCGGGCTTGATCTTACTCCGAAAGGATTGAACGGATTCGGAAATCTCGATTTTGCGGATAGCTACATGAATTCGAAGGAGTTCAATTTCTCTTACCGGAAATTCCATGCAGATACGGCCGGGTTCAAACTGAAAGGCTCATCGGCAGAATCGTTCGCATTCAAGACAAGCAATGTGCAGATGGATATCGATCTTGATAAACGCGTGGGTGACTTCAAGTCCAACACGGGAGGGGATTTCGTGGATTTCCCCGTCAACCAGTATATCTGTTACATCGATGAGTTCAAATGGAACATCGATCAGAAGCAGATAGATGTGGTTTCAGACGGAGAAGGTTCGCGCTACGTATCAACCCGCCCCGGACAGGATTCGCTCGATTTCCGTTCGCCTTTGGCCAAATTCGACCTCGATAATTTCATCATTGAAGCGAAGAAGGTGGATCACATTGATGTGGCAGATGCCATCATCTACCCCGATAGCGGCAATGTGACCATACGTGCCCAAGCGGCCATCGACCCACTGCAGAATGCAGAGATCGTTGCCAACAGGGTCACCAAGTTCCATAAGTTCTACGAAGCCAAAGTGAACGTACTGGGTAAATGGAAGTACAATGCTATCGGAAAGTACGATTACGAGGATGTAACGGGAGCCAAACAGCTGATAGAATTCGCCACCATCGGAATCGATTCGGCCGGTCAGACATTCGGTATGGGTGAGATAGCTGAAGAAGCGGCATTCACATTAAGCCCCAATTTCGATTACAAGGGTAAGGCCAAGTTGTTTGCCAGTCAGCAGAACCTGACCTATGACGGTAGCACGCGCATCAAGCATGATTGCCCAGGAATTACGAGAGATTGGCTCGCATTCAAGGCAGATATTGACCCCGTTAACATTTACATTCCGATACCCGAAGACCCGAAAGATGCTTCCGGTAAGCCAATGTCATCAGGTGTGGTCATCAGCAAGGATTCCACTACCGTGTATCCGACTTTCCTTTCTAAGAAGTTGAAATCCAACGACATTGATATCGTGGCAGCTACCGGATTCCTTCATTTTGACAACGAAAGTCAGGAGTACCGTATTTCCAACAAGGACAAGCTGCAAGGCGCGGTTGTTGGGGGCAACTACGTTAGTTTGAGCAATGAGTGCGTAGCCCGCGGCCAGGGTCTGCTCAACATGGGTATGGATTTCGGGCAGGTGGAATTGACGCCTCTTGGAACGGTAGAACACAACATGAATACCGATTCAACCCGATTCAACCTTTTCCTAGGTGTCGATTTCTTCTTCAATGAAGAATGTCTGAGAATTGCGGCAGATAAGATTGCCAATCATTTCCCGCCACTTGATGCGGTATTCTATGGTACGGAGTATGAAAAATCGCTCATCGAACTGGTAGGTAAAGAGGAAACGACCAAGCTTATTCAGGAACTCAACCTTTATGGAACGTTCAAGAAACTCCCGAAGGAATTACAGAAAACGCTGTTCCTGTCTGATGTGAAACTTGTGTGGAACCCTTCGACCGGTTCGTATAGGTACAAAGGTTTCTTCGGGGTAGCCAGCATTGGTAAGTACCAACTCAATAAGATGCTTTTCGGTCTTATCGAACTTAAAAAGATGCGTAATGGCGATGAGCTTTCCATCTATTTTGAACCAAGTGACGATAGCTGGTTCTACTTCAATTACAAACGAGGCATGTTGGGAGCATATTCGTCACACGAGGATTTCAACTCGCAGATACGCGACACGAAAGACGACAAACGCACCCAGAAAGGGGAGAAGGGAAAGCCCAATATCACCTACGTTCTTTCCACTGCGATACAAAGAAGAAATTTTGTTCGCTCATTTGAAGAATGATCTGCTTATATTTGCAGCCCGAAAAAACGGAACGGCTCTGTAGCTCAACTGGATAGAGCACCTCACTACGGATGAGGAGGTTTGGGGTTCGAATCCCTACAGGGTCAC
>JBFHEW010000278.1:0-4522 GCA_041583955.1 Bacteroidia bacterium
CATCTACAACCCGAACTCATGTTTGTGGAGGTATTGGACGAAAATGGTGATCAAGTGAAGAACGGAGAGCCCGGTGAAGTGGTTGTAACGCCCCTTGGTGTGGAAGGCATGCCAGTGCTTCGTTTCAGAACAGGCGATGTGTGTCATTACTACGATGAACCCTGTAGTTGCGGTCGAAACACACCACGACTTGGGCCTGTAGTGGGAAGGAAGCAGCAAATGGTGAAATTGAAAGGCACCTCGCTTTATCCGAATGCGATCATTGACGAACTGAACGCCATTTCGGAAGTGGTCAATTTTGTTGTTGAGCTGCACAGTAACGAACTGGGGCTCGATGAAGTGGTAGTGAAAGCCCTGCTCCGAGGAGAGAATGCCGAATCCAATGTGTTGGAGAAGCTAAGCGGCAAACTTCGCGTAAGACCACGGTTGATCTTGGCCAGCAACGATGAGATCAATGCGCTGAAATTCGATGAGAACGAGCGCAAGCCGAAGATCCTGATAGATCGTAGATGATCAGTTGATAGCTTCTACCGAGTAGCCTTCTGCTTTCAGTTGTTGTATCAGACCTTTCTCGCCAACCAGATGCATGGCGCCTACAGCATAGAACGTTGGGGTAGCGTCCAGTTTTTCGATGATGGCCTTCACCCAACGGTCGTTCCGTTCGGTAAGAAGTTTGGCCTCCATCTTGTCAAATCCTTCGCTTTCGGCACCGGTCTGTTCCAGCTTGCCCAGATCCTGCGATACATAGGCTTCCAGCATTTCGTTGTAGTCGCGTACCATGCTTGCGGTTGTTTCCTTCAGGTCGGCTATCTGGTCTTCCAACGGTATGGAGCCTACTATTTCCATCTGTTCTTGAAACGTCTCAAGTCCAATGATGGTCTTCTTTCCTTTTTTCGCCAAGGTGGTGAGTTCCTGCTCATACATTTTCACCTTTCCAAGCAGCTCAGATAGGATGATGCCGCTTACGTAGATCGGTCTGATCTTCGAATACTTTTCCATTTTCTTCTCTTTGAAACCAAGAGAATCCACGAATGCGGATTTAACCGCAGCATATTCTTCGGGGGTCATGTAATCTGCCCACGATTTTCCTTCGGGCATGATCATTTCACCGGCCATTTTCATCTGTTCTGATAAGGGAACGTCAATGTCCACTTCCAGAGCAAGAACCTCACTGCTCATCAAGGCAGCTTGCATTTTATCGGTGAAGAAATACTTGTCTTCGGGCAACATGTGAATGGTGCCGAAGAGGTAAGACGGTTTCGTAATGTCCTTTCCGCTCACTTTCCAAAGCAGCGAGTTGGCTTCCTGAGCCAAGCAACCGAGCGTGGACCCGAAAACGAGCAAAGATGTGGTGAGGGTGGTAAGAAATCTGTTCATGTCAGTTGGTTATTGATTCGTTAATGATGGTGCACGCCTCTGCAATCTCTTCTTCTGTAATGGTCAATGGTGGAGCAATGCGCATGGCCGTATCGCAAAAAAGGAACCAATCTGTTACAATGCCATTTTCTATGCATCGGTCAATGGCCGCAAACAGCTGGGAACTATCGCGTAATTGCAAGGCAAGCATAAGGCCTTTGCCTCGTATCTCCCTTATTTCGTGATGATTGAGAAGATTTCGGAAAAGTTTTTCCTTGGCTGGAACCGACTCGATGAGCCGTTCGTTCTGTATGACAGATAGGCAGGCGGCACCGGCCGCACACGAGACAGGATGACCACCGAACGTGGTTATATGTCCGAGTATCGGGTCATGGCTTAGCGTTGACATCAATGCGCTTGATGCAATGAATGCTCCGATCGGCATGCCACCACCCATTCCTTTCGCAACGAGAAGTATGTCTGGAACAATATCGAAGTGTTGAAACCCGAACATTTTTCCCGTTCTCCCGAATCCGCACTGGATCTCGTCAAGCACCAGCAAGGCTCCTGTTTGACTACAACGGTCACGCAATGCTTGCATGTATTCCAACGTAGGCACCCGAATGCCAGCTTCGCCTTGAATGGTTTCCAGAAATACGGCTGCCGTCTTTTCGGTTATATGAAGCAGGTCGTCAAAATTGCCATGACGAATGGTCGATGTTTCGGGCAGCAACGGGTAAAACGGATACTTGAACTGCTCGTTTCCCATCAGGCTCAACGCTCCGTTGGAGCTTCCGTGGTACGCATTCTCAAAACTGATGAGACCTGTCCTTCCTGTGGCCTTTTTAGCCAACTTGATGGCACCTTCCACCGCCTCACTTCCGGAATTGACGAAATAAACCGAGTCCAACATATCCGGAAGTACAGAAGTGAGTGCATCTGCAAACTGCACCTGAGGCGATTGAACGTATTCT
Organism: Bacteroidia bacterium; assembly: GCA_041583955.1. Lineage (GTDB taxonomy): Bacteria > Bacteroidota > Bacteroidia > UBA10329 > UBA10329 > UBA10329. Next base: position 2,331 of record JBFHEW010000278.1, read on the forward strand.
CCGTAAACCATCAGGTGGAGGTGTTTCTCTGCCTGGTCCTTAATTGCCTTTACCACTTGAGGGTGGCAATGTCCAACGTTGCTGACGGATATTCCAGCGATCAGGTCCAGATACTTCCTGCCCTGCGGATCGAACATGTACACACCTTCAGCGCGGTCTATCTGTAGTCCGATCGGACTTTTCGATGTAGGCGCTAGGTGTCTAAGGAGTCGTTCTCTCTCTGTTGGCATTTTGCAAATGTAGGGCAAAAGAAAAGGGAGCAAATGCTCCCTTTTGAATATTGATGATGTATGGTTTTCAGACAATCACTTGGCTGCTTTCAGGGTCACCTTGAACTTCAGAATGTCGTCAATGGCCTTATCTCCCAGATTATCGAAGAACGAGTCTGAACCATAACGCACATCGTATTTTGAGCGGTCTACTTCAATGTCTGCGGATGCAGTAAGATTCCCTTCAGCATCCAACACCACTTTTGCAGGGAATACCACGTCATTGGTGATGCCTTTTATGGTAAGGCTGGCTTTTATCTGGTCGCCAGAAACGCTTACGATCGCCAAGTTGGCAGTTTTGAATTTTTCAACATTGAAGAAGTCTTCGTTCTTCAGATGTCCTTCCAGTTTTTCTTTCATGCCGCCTTCCAGATCGGTTACGTTGATGGTGGTCATGTCGATGGTGAACTTACCTCCGGTGATCTTGCCGTTTGCCAGCTGAAGTCCACCTTCAGAAATGGCTACTGTACCTGTGTGTGCTTTTCCTGTGATCTTGGATCCGGACCATTCGATCGTGCTCTTTTTCGTGTCAACGCGATAGAATCCGTCTGAAACGGTAGTGGTGGTAAATGCTACCAGCAGCATGAATGCCATGATGCTTGAAAGGAATGTGAGTTGTTTTTTCATTTTTCTATTGGGTTTTAATAATCGATGTTGTAACGCTAAACTAGTAAGAACTCATTATGTTCACTACCTCAAGACAATAATTCTGCCAAGAAGTGTCCTGTCAGTACTTCTTGCCAGGTAATAGACGGAATTGGGTAACCCTTGGATGCCAATGGTCAGTTTATCCTGCAGATTCGGATTCAATGATTCGCGGACGGTTCTTCCGTAAGCATCGAGCAGCTGGAGGTTCGCTGCCTCTGTGCCTGCTGAAAACGCGATGTGAACCTGATCGGAAGCAGGATTAGGCCAGATCGAGACCGATGCGTGTGCGGTCTGCGGATTCTCAATGCCTACATTGATCGAGTTTCTTGTGTCCGATTCCCACAGGCCACGTCCGAAGGTAGCAGCCCTGATGGTATTGCTTGATTCATGTATCTCCAGTTCGTTTACGATCACGTTCGGCAGACCGGTCATGAAAGGTTCCCATTCGGATAGCGAGCTGTCCCAGTAGTAAACGCCAACGTCAGTGCCCACATACACACCACCTGTTGAACTTCGCTCAATTTCAACGCAATTTACAGGCAGGTTTGGGAGATTCATGCTCATATTCTCCCATGTGCTTCCAGCATCCTGACTTCTATACACTTTTCTACCATCGGTATAGCCCGAAAAGGTAACCCAGATGGTTTCTTCGTCAAGAGGATCGAAGGCCACGTAGGTCATGTTGTTCGAAGGTAATCCGTTGATGATGTTGTCCCACGTTCCACCAAGGTCTTTGGTTATCCTCAATGTGCGGTTTGATCCTGCAACCACGTATTCCACATTCGATGTGGCTACATCAAGCAGCGTTAATTTACCTGAATTGACGGTGGTGAGCGCGGGCGAGAATTCGAACCAATCTGTGCCACTGCTTTCCGATCGGTAAACCTTATTGTTGGAAGCAGCATAAAGCACTTGCGGATTGCCAGGTTCCATCATGAATGGAGTGACCCAAGCACCCTCGGTGGGAGCGAGGTTGTCGGAGAATGTGATTCCTCCATCGGAACTCCTGAACAGCTCACCGTTCTGGATGGTGCAGTACATGATGAACGGATTGGTCGGGTGTATCATGGCTTCCATTCCATCACCACCGAAAACAGCTGCCCAGATGTTGTTCTTCCATCTGAATGTACCGTTGTCCTGTGAGCCGCCCAGAATGATGGTTGGGTCGGAGGGAGCGTTGGCAAGTCGATAGAATTGCGTGATGGAAACGCCCGAACAGATGCTTTCGTAGCCATTGATGTTGTGCGAGCGCCTGTTTAATCCGCCATCGCATCC
>JBFHEW010000279.1:0-4498 GCA_041583955.1 Bacteroidia bacterium
AAGAATCACTTTTTTCATTTCCGCCTCACCTGTCCGATCTAAAGATAGAACAGGATTCCGAGAGGCTCTCTTAAAAATCCCCTTAGGGCTTTACAGAGAGTGGTATGAATCCCAACCTTTTATCCCTCACTTGGTTCTACCAAATTTAACGTACAAGGATCCAACCATCCAAAAATTCAACCTAAGAGTTATGAACCCTCCATGAACCGACTTATTAACAGGTTATTAACCAATTGATTACATCACAGCAGCTAGACCAAGCTACCGGATAGTGCCCAAGCATTGTGGGATTGCAATGGTATCTGGTAGATTATCGGACAATTCCACGTTTTCGCCTGCGTGCGAGCACGGAAGTGAGTTGTATTTTTCGTTTGTTTGTCGCGATTTTCAAAACCCTCTACTTCATGATCAAGAATCTTTATGCTTTTCTAGCGCTTCTTTTGCTTGCAACGACCGCTTTCGGTCAAAACAATCCGATCAACGCGTTCTCAAACAAGCAGGCAAAGCCGAATGCCGTTCTTCATAAGACCGTACTGACACTGGATCAGGTACATGAGAATTATGCCAACGGAACTGTGGGCGAGCGTTGTCTTCAGCACAGCGTTAGCGAAGCATTGATGGAAAGAGATCCTTCTTACCGTAGAGGTGTTGAAGAAGCTTGGCAGATCACCAACGAAATTGCACGTGAGTTGGAGTCGGGCACGCGCGCTACACCTCCTGTTTACACGATTCCTGTTGTGTTCCATGTGATTCACAAAGGTGAAGCAGTAGGAACGGGCACGAATATCTCCAATGCTCAACTACAGAGCGCCATTGATGCGCTGAATCGCGATTACCGAAGAACAAGTGCAAACGGAGGTGTTGCACAAGGTGCTGGTCCCGACACTGAGATTCAGTTCTGCTTGGCAGGGGTAGATCCTCAGGGAAATCCGCACTCTGGTATCAATCGCGTGAATGGCACCAGCGTAAGCGGGTACGCCAACAGTGGTATTTCAACGAGTAATGATGTGCAAGTGAAAGCGTTGAGCCGATGGGACAATCGATACTACCTGAACATCTGGGTTGTTTCTGAAATCGACAATAACGGAGCAGACGTTGCCAACCCGAACAACTTCTTCGGAGGAACACTTGGCTATGCCTATTTACCTCAAAGTCCTATCTCGGCCATGAGCGACATTGATGGGGTCGTGATTCTCAATCTCTGCGTTGGTAACGACCCTAATAGCTCGGCCGGCCATAGACTTTGGTTTGCAACTAAACTGAACCGAACACTTACTCACGAAGTCGGACACTATCTGTCGCTAGCACATCCTTTCGGAAACAGCTGCTCAGAGAGCAACTGCGCCACGCAGAATGATAGGATCTGTGATACGCCACCAACGGTTCAGAACAGCGGCTGTTCATCTCCTTGTCCAGGTGCTCAAGTGGAGAATTACATGGACTATACCGATGAAGATTGCCAGAATCAATTCACCGCAGGTCAGACAACCAACATGAGAGCGGTTCTAACAGGAGTGAGAAGTGCTCTTGTGAATACAAACAACTGTGGGGTTTCGACCAGTTTTGACGCTGCCGTTTCTGCCATTTCAACACCATCAGGTTCATTGTGCCAAACCAGCTTCACCCCGGTTGTTACATTGACCAATTATGGCTCCACCACCCTCACATCGGTTCAGATCCAGTACTTCGTGGATTCACAATCTCCCACTACGTTCAACTGGACAGGAAGTTTGGCATCAAACAGTTCAGTGAATGTGACGCTTAATTCGGTAGCCACAACCACTGGCTCACATACCTTCACTGCCAGAACAGTTTCTGGTACATTGAATGGAAGTAACACGGATCAGGTTACCAGCAATGACCAGACCACTACCAACTTCAGTGTTGCCACGGGCGGAACAGCGGTTACCCTTAACCTTTCGGTGGATTGTTGGGGTTCTGAAGTAACCTGGGACGTCAGAAACAGCAGCAATGCCATTGTTGCATCCGGAGGGCCATACACTGATAACGCAAGTGGCGAACAATTCGTGGAATCGTTCTGTCTTGCTCAAGGTTGTTACGACTTCACTATTTACGACAGTGAAGGTGACGGAATGTACGGAGTGCAATGGCAAAACTGCTCAGTTAACGGAAATTACACGATCACTGAAGGCAATACGACCCTCGTTCAAATGACCGCACCGAATGCAGCCTACGGTTCGTCTGCCACGCACAACTTCTGTATCGGAGGTGGCGGCACCACTACAACCTGCGAAGATCTGATGGAATTCGATGGGGCAGATTTCTTCATCAACAACACCGATGCTCCGGCATTCGGGGTTGTCGTATCGGATGTTGACCAGCAGCCGCTTGCCACTCCACTTGCAAATGCCGGTTGGAATTCAGAATGGATGGGGTTCTATGAAATCGTTGCGCCTGGCGATACGAATTACTTCTTGAGAGTTGCTTCGTGGTTTACGAATACGACCGTTGCTGCCAACAACTGGCTGACCTTTGGCCCGATCACCATGCTTTCTGACAACGGAAGCCTTACTTGGAAGCACAGATATGGTGACAACGATTACCGCGATGGCTACAGCGTGAAGCTCAACACCACAGGAACAGCAATTGCCAATTTCACAGGAGGCACCACCCTGTTCACCGTTGCCGATAATGCCTCATCAACAGATGGCGACACCACATGGACTACCAACACGGTGACGCTTCCTGCAAACCAGTATGCGCTTCAAAGCGTGTATATCGGATTTCATCACACGGCATTGGATATGTTCTTCTTGGACATCGATGACATCGTCATTGAGGGCTGTTCTTCCATAACCGTGGACATCAGTGAAACGGAAAAGTTCGACCTAAGGGTTTATCCGAATCCGTCTTCAGAGAACTTCACATTCAGTTACAATTCAGACGCGTCCGGAAAGTTGGACTTCAGAATGCTCAATTCGCTTGGGCAAGAGGTCTGGAATCATCAGACAGCTGGCCAAACGGCCGGAACCCACCAGATCGATACACGTGGCCTTGCCACTGGCGTTTATACATTGGTTGTCAAAGGCGACAGACTGAACGTGTCGGAGCGATTGATTCTGACCAAATAACTTCGCACAGCGGTTACTACCGAAAAGCCCGGGCCACCTAGCTCGGGCTTTTGTGCTATAACAAGTTTTAACACAATCCGACCCGTTCAATTTTGCTAAGTTTGTAAGACACTCGAACCAAAAATTCAAAAATTATGGGAAAAGGAGATATTAAATCAAAGCGCGGCAAGATCGCTAATGGAAGCTATGGCGTGCGGAGGCAGAGAAAAAGTGAAGCAGCTTACGTTGCTCCGGTAAAGAAGGAAAAGCCAGCCCCAAAACCAAAGGAAGCGGCAGAAGAAACCAAAGTGGAAGCTGCTCCTAAGAAAGCTGCTCCTAAGAAAGCTGCAGCAAAGAAACCAGCGGCTAAAAAAGCTCCGGCCAAGAAGGCAGCCGCAAAAAAATAAAGCACCGGATTCCGGTCGTAGAAACCCCATTCTGAGAATTCGGAATGGGGTTTCTTTTTTCGGAGTGTTTGTAAAACAGACCTATTTCTGCGTTTCATATTCAACATTTGATCGGAAATTTGCGTTATTGTTACCGATGGATATAGCTGACATATTCAAGTTACCCCAGCAGAGGCTACAGGTGAGACCGGGACGATTGCTGATCTCAGAGCCTTTCATGCAGGATCCATACTTCAAGCGGTCGGTCGTGTTGCTCACGGAACACAGTGAAAGTGGCTCTTTCGGTCTGATACTTAACAAGCCGATACCGATGTTTCTGAATGAGGCGATTGAAAATGCCCCCATGTTCGATGCACGATTGGGTCTAGGTGGACCCGTACAGAAGGAAACACTGCATTACCTTCACAAGATGGGCGATCTCATTCCGAACTCCACCGAAGTGATGAAAGGTGTGTATTGGGGAGGCGATTTCGAGGTGATCAAGTCCCTCATGCTCTCGGGTGTTCTGAAGCCTGATGACATCCGCCTCTTCGTAGGCTATTCTGGATGGGCCGAGGGACAATTGAAAAGTGAAATGAAAAGCAAGAGTTGGATCGTTGCCAACGCAACCAAGGAGCTTCTGTTCTGCTCCCAACCGGAAAAACTGTGGTCCACCATTCTGGCAGGAATGGGACAACCATACGCCTATATGGTCAACCTACCCGAAGACCCTCGGCTCAACTGATAAGGCCGTATTTTGAATTGATATGAGCGAGCAGCTTCTCTGCTCCCCTTTTGTAAAAGCGTTTCTTCTCCACAGCCACCACCCATTGGATTCCGCGCGTGGCATTGGTAAGAAAACACTCATCGGCACTCACCACATCCTGCTTGGTAACGAGTCGTTCGGTTGTCTTCAACCCTAGTGCTCGGGCTTCTTGAAGAACCACCGAACGCATGACTCCTGGAACACCACCGCTTGAAAGATCAGGAGTCAGCAGTTCGTTTCCTTTCAGTAGAAAAACGTTTGACCCGGTCGATTCG
>JBFHEW010000280.1:0-4495 GCA_041583955.1 Bacteroidia bacterium
AATCCGTTTGTCCCGAAGAACGCTCCTGCTAAGTAAGGCAGAACCGAAAAATATGCTCGGAAGAATTGGTCGTCACCCGTTTCCTTCCAAATATCGAAAAGGTGGCTTCTGATACGGATGTCATTACCTGTTCCCAATTCAGGAAACGAGAACCCGGCCGATATCAATACTTGATGCATGTGTGTTTTACGCTGTGCAAAATGCCAAAGCAGCATTCCTGCCAGATTCCGTTCCAAAGCACCTATCTGTGGTTCCAGAGCAAGGTATTCGGGAGAAACAACGGTAAGGTCCGCGTAGTTATCCATTTCCTGCAGCGACAATTCGGCCCGCTCATTCTTCCAATGTTTAACGGTGCTGATCAGCTCCATGAAAGCGCTTCGATTCCTTTGTTCGATCTGGTTTGATGTTGGAAGGTCCTGTCGGTCAAAATGGTCTAGCACCTTTTCCAGTTCAGAATAGTTCATGTAACGCATGGAGAGATGTCCCGGGTTCCAGACCACGTTGAAATGCAATGGTACTTGCTGCTCGTTGGCAAACCGTACGAGGTCAGGTATTCCTTTCCAATTGCTGCTCATGGCACAGGCAGCTATCGTCAGGTATGTGTTGTTTTCCTGCGTGAACTTTTTGAAATGATCAAAGTTTTCCAAGACCTTCTGTAGCGATGCTCCTGATCGGATGCTTTCAAACTCCTCGCTGTTCACAGAGTCGATCGATACGACCAGACCCATCTTAAGCTTGGACATGATATTACGAACGCGGTTGTTGAAAACCGTCCCGTTCGTGGTGACGTGGATGCGTATGTTCGGGTTGACTTGGATCACCCGCTCCCAAATCTTGTAATAAATATCAATGAGAAACGGCTCGCCTCCGAGGAATTTCAGGTCGGTAAGATGGGGCATGAACTCGGCCACCTGATCCACAAATGCATCGTCATATGGATTGTTGATAGGCGGCAGATTCTCGCGGTTTTTGCGGATGGTGGATGAAAAATACCCGCTACACATCTCGCACTCCAGGTTACATGTATTCGATATTTCAAATTCAAATACACGTGGCATGCTCTGTTTCGCTCGCAGACCGACCCAATCCAGCAACCGGTCCTTCCGGTTTGAAGCAACCGCATATTCATCGTAATGCACTGCTTTGGTTCCTTGGTAGTTTCCGCTTTCCAAGAGAATACGGCATAGTTTACAGCCCCCATCAAGTGAACCCTTCTCTATTTGTGCGCGAAGCTGCTGCAGGGCTTGACCCTCCCATATCTGCTTGAGTGTCTGATCCGGATAGCGGCCAAGCACGTCTGAACGGTTGAAACAACAGGCCGTCACATTCCCATTCTGTTCGAAATTCAGGTTCACAGATGGTGCATGACACAATTTGCCTGTTGCTGCGTTGGGTCTGACAGCATTGTATTTGATTATATGTTCTTGGCGTATCATTTCGGTTTCTGGTCGCGCCAGCTTATCAGCTGTGCAATGAGGCTGTCCAACTGGGCCTGAAGCTTCTTCGGAAACGTCTGTTCTTGGTAATAGGCGATCACCTCATTCAGGTTTTCCGTGCTCAGGGTCTGTAAAGATACCTCAGGCACAACACCTGCATGGTGTATGGTGTCCAACTTTCCGCCAAGCGGTCCATAGACCACGTTGAAATAGATATCCAGATCATGCTGTTGGCAGAAACGAAGGATCTCGGGCATCTCGCGCCAATTCTGAATCATGGGGCACACCGAAAATGACCGGAGCCTATCTGTTTGGAGCAACCATTGGATATTGCCCATCAGATCGTCAAAGTTGCCATTCTTCCGGATCGCTTCCCATGTTTCCTTCCTTAGACTATCAATGGATAGCGTAACCTTGCACCGTTTGAGTTGCAGCACTATTTCTTTGGCGCGTGCATTGAGCATGGTTCCGTTTGAGGTTATCGCCACTTCAATTTCCGGGTTCAGTTCAATGATCGCATCCCAAATATCATAGTAAATGCTGATAAGGAACGGCTCTCCACCAAGGAAGTTGGCGCGCGACAGGCTTGGAAGGTAGGTCCTGATCTGCTCCACGAAAGCCTTGTCGTACGGACTCCTCAGTGGAGGAAGACCTTCTCGGTTCTTTCGTATGGCAGATGACCACTTACCTCCGCACATGATACACTCCAGATTGCAATGATTGCTGAGCTCGAACTCGAACATCACGGGCATCAGTTCGGGTAGTTTCCGTTTTGTGATCCAACTGAAAAGGCCAGAGCCCGAAGGCGCTTCTTTCAATGCTTCGGATAAACCCGCGTGGTCATCGAAATGCCTTATCAGCACACTCTCAACGTTTCCCTGACTGATCATTTTGCCACACTGCTGGCACCCTTTACCAAGGTCGTTTTCCATCAACGCGTCACGCAGCTCCTTCATAGAACGTCCATTCCAAGCCTCAGAAACACTGTTGTCGGGATAGACTCCAAGCAGCTGCTTCCGGTTAAAACAACACGCGGTAATGGCTCCCGTCTGATCGAAATTCATGGAGATGAAGGGCGCGTAGCATACACTTTCGGGCGAGCGTAACTTTCGCCTTCGGTTGAAGGCAGCCAGCTGTTCAGGATCGGGCATGAGCTCCATACGTGCGAAGGTAAGTAGCAATAGGGCAAGTATAAGGTTCATTTAAATGACGAACTCGTTACCTTTGAGTTCAATGCTAAGGCCCTCAATTCATCCTAGGTTCAGTGAACCTATTTTCAATGATTCCGAAATTCAGAAAACCCTTGCTGTTTCGGGCTATGTGGTTTGTCCCTGTTTATCAACAAATGAGGTGGAATCATTACTCAAGAGCTATGAAGAATTGTTGGCAATGCTACCGAACGGATTACCGCAAACGTTTTGTCCGAGTGGACGGTTTTCCGATCCCAAACTCCGGAACTTTGCGCGAAACGCCATTGAAGAAGTCGTCCCCGAGCGGTTGAGGTCGTTTTTTATCCCCGATCGTGCATCACTGATGGGAGGCACGTTCCTTATGAAACCCCCAGGACCCGCAACAGCGTTGAGCCCGCATCAAGACAGTTCTCACGTAGACGAGTCCGTCTCCTTTTCCATATACGCGTGGATACCCTTGGTTGACACGACCATCGAAAATGGTGCGTTCCATGTTCTGCCAGGAAGTCATCTTTGGGGCAATAAACATCGATCACTGAATGTTCCATGGTGTTTCAGTGGTCTGGAAAAAAACCTGTCGGAATTGTCTGAACCTGTCCTCGTCAAACGCGGTGAGGTCTGCTTTTTTGAAGGAGCATTGATCCATTCTTCTCCACCTAACCAGACAACCGAAACACGGGTAGCGCTCAACTACTTCATTAAACCGCAGACACAACAATTCCTTCATCATTATGTGGACGACAAAACCCCGCAAGGAAAAGTGGAGGTTTTTGGTGTTGATATTGACTTCTTCTATTCGAAGGATTTTGAGTCGAGGCCAGACACTGAGTTGTTCCTTCGTTACGAAGACGCTGTTGTGAAAGCGACTGTTCTGCAGCAACTTGCCGCCAAAACAAACAATGTTGAAAAGTGAGAGATGACAGCCAAGGCCTCGTTGATACTCGAATGTGGAATACAGTGGCGCCTTTGTAATTAAACTGAATCATCAAACCGTCAATCAATGATAACCTCGTTGGTTCTCAGTTGCTGATGCCCGTAGTCCCTGTTTAGGGATAAAAGCTTAGCATTGACCCGGAGGGTTCTTAAACGATCTATTTTCGCAAATCGATGGTCTCAACTGACATGAATACACCAGAATACAGAACCAGGATCAAATTGGCCATGGGCCAGCTGATTCTGGAAGGAGGAGAGCCCGAAAGGAATTTGGAACGGGCCAAGAAGATGATCGACCAGGCCAAGCAACACGGAGCCGACCTGATCGTTCTGCCAGAAACCATCGACTTCACTTGGACACATCCTTCCGCATTCGATGAGGCCGAGCCGATTCCCGGGCCTTACAGTAACCGATTGTGCGATTGGGCTAGGGAGTATCAGATCCACATCTGTGTAGGTCTTACTGAGCGAAGACCAGATGGGAAACTTTACAATACTGCCATTCTTATTGACGATCAAGGGACCATCCTTCTGAAGTACCACAAGATAAACCTTATTGAAGTGGAGCAACCATACTACGAGGTTGGAAACACGTTGAATGTGATCGATTCCCCATGGGGCAAGATCGGTATCAACATATGTGCCGACAACTATCGTGATTCGGTGCATATCGGCAAAACACTAGGAGCAATGGGCGCTCGTATCATCCTCTCTCCTTCCTCTTGGACCGTGGACCACTCCATCAACGAAGTGGACGATCCGTATAACGACAAGTGGATTGCGCCCCTTAGCTATATTGCAAGCATGTACAATGCGTTGGTTGTCAGCACAACCTCTGTTGGCTATATTGTCGGTGGACCGTATGAGGGAAAGAAAATGGTTGGCTGCTCGTTGGCCGTTGGTAAGGGTGGTGTTTTAAAACAAGGACAATTCAAC
>JBFHEW010000281.1:0-4491 GCA_041583955.1 Bacteroidia bacterium
CTCCGCATAGGTCGCCCGGGTCTTATCCGGATCATACAGGCCTACTAGATCATATCCTTCTGTTTCGGCTAGAAGCTTCAGATGGATCTTTCCGAGATGCCCTGCACCCAGTACACCGACCTTGAGGTTGTTCATTTAAAATCCGGATTCAAATAAGGTTTGTTCGCCCTGCAAATTATTACATTTGACAGCCCCGTTCCCCGAACGGACTTTCTCTTTTCAACATTCATAATTTAACATCTCTCATTGATCCGCGATCCGCACAAACAGCAAGGGAACAGAAAGAAGCTGGTGGCTCATCTCCGCGAAAAAGGAATACAGGACGAGCAGGTGCTGAAGGCGATCGGTAAAGTACCACGTCATCTTTTTCTGAACAGTGCATTCGATCAGTATGCGTATGAAGACCGCCCGTTCAGTATCGGTGCCGGACAGACCATTTCGCAACCGTACACCGTGGCGGTGCAGAGCGAATTGCTTCAGGTAAAGCGCGGAATGAAGGTGTTGGAGATCGGCACGGGTTCGGGCTATCAGGCATCGGTGTTGCAGGAAATGGGAGCCAAGGTGTTCTCCATAGAGCGGATAAAAGAGCTTTTCGACCGCACGAGCAAGCTGCTGCCGAAGTTGGGGTATAACGTGAAGACATTTTTCGGTGATGGTAACCTGGGCGTGCCGGCCTGGGCTCCGTATGATCGGATCATCATCACCGCAGGTGCGCCCATCGTGCCTGAAGGGCTGCTCGATCAGCTCAATCCGGGTGGTATCATGGTGATACCCGTTTCAAATGGAGATGAGGAGATCATGAAAACCATTACCAAACTCGAGAACGGTGAACTTGTGGTGAAGGAACACGGGAGTTTCCGTTTCGTTCCCATGTTGGAGGATAAACACGAGTAAAAAGGGGTGTTGGGCTGTTCCGGCCTTTCAACGTTTCATGGCCCGGTCCATTTCGCGCTTCACATCCCGGTCCTGAATGCTGTCGCGTTTGTCGTGCAGTTTCTTCCCTTTGGCCAATGCGATATTGAGTTTGGCGTGGCCCTTATCTGAAATGAACAGACGGGTCGGAATGATGGTCAGTCCTTTGTCTTTCAGCTTGCCGCTCAGTTTCTTCAGTTCCTGCTTCTTCAGCAGGAGTTTACGTTCGCGTTTCGGTTCGTGGTTGTTGTAGCTTCCCTGCTCATAATGCCCAATGTGCATGTTCAGGATGTAAAGCTCATCGTTGATGAATGTGCAGTAGCCTTCAGAAATACTCACATCCTTATTGCGAATGCTTTTGATCTCTGTACCGAACAACTGCAGCCCAGCCGTGAATTCTTCCAAAAAGGTGAATTCATACTTGGCATTCCTATTTGTGGCTATTACTTCCATCGGTCGTCCAGTTCGTCTTCGCGCACTATTTTCTTAATGCCATTCACTTTCTTCAGATTCACCATCAGGTTGTTGAGATGGTGGATACCTTCTACCAATACCTTGATGTGGCCTTCAAACACGCCATCGTTGCTCTCAAAGGCAATGCTTTTCATGTTCACGTTGAGGTCTTTTGAAATCACCGTGGTAATGGCGTTCACCAGTCCGACATCATCAATTCCGGTTATGAGAATACCGGTTACGAATGCCTTGTGGTCGTCTTTACTTGCCCAACTTGCTGGCACCACGCGGTACGCGTAGTTGCTTCTTATGTTGATGGCGTTCGGACAGTTGGTACGATGGATCTTGATTCCTTCGCCAATGGTGACGAAGCCGAAGATATCGTCTCCCGGTATGGGACTGCAGCACTTGGCCAACACGTAGTCCATCTTCTGGTTGGCGTCTCCGATAACGATCGTATCGCCTTTTTCACCATCCTTCGGTTTCGATTTCGTGGATTCGGTCTTGGCAGGGGCTTCGGTTGTTCCGGTTATCCTGTTGCGGAGCACGTTGTACCATTTCGAAGCGTTCTTGGTGCTTTCGATGTACTCCTTGATCTCCTTGAAATCGATCGTTTTCTTGGCGATCTTGATGAAAAGATCCTGGCTGGTCTGAAGCCTGAAATGCTTGTGCAGTTTATCGATGATTTCACGGTCAAGCGACATTTTCATCTGTTTGAACTTGCGCTCCAGTATTTCTTTCCCGTCAGCAGCAATGCGTCTGTTCTCTTCTTTGAGTGCCTGCTTGATCTTGGATTTGGCCTTGGCCGTAACCACAAACGAAAGCCAATCTTCTTTCGGCTTCTGTTTGTTGCTCGTAAGCACCTCCACCTGATCGCCACTTTTCAGATTATGGCTCAGCGGATAGAGTTTTCCGTTCACCTTGGCACCGATGCAACGCATGCCTACCTCGGTATGAATGTCGAAGGCGAAATCGAGCGAAGTTGCATCTGCAGGAAGCGTTCTTACTTCACCTGTAGGGGTGAATACGAATATCTCTTCTGCAAACAGGTTCAGCTTAAAGTCATCAATGAAGTCGATGGCGTTCGGGTCAGGACTTTCCAACAGTTCGCGGATCTGATTGAGCCAATCGTCAAAGCTGCTTTCGGTCGATTGTGCCTGCGCCTCGCCTTTGTTCGATTCCTTGTATTTCCAGTGGGCGGCAAGACCTTTTTCGGCCACATCATCCATTCGTCTGGTACGTATCTGCACCTCCACCCACTTGCCGCTTTCGCTCATCACGGTGGTGTGCAGCGATTCGTATCCGTTCGATTTGGGCTTACTCACCCAGTCTCTGAATCGGCTTGGATTGGGTACATAGTGGTCTGTAACGATGGAGTACGCTTTCCATGTGTCAGACTTCTCGTTTTCCATCTTGCTGTTAAGAATGATGCGGATGGCGAAAATGTCATACACTTCTTCAAACGGTACACCTTGCGTTTTCATCTTCCGTGCAATGGAGTACACCGATTTTGTGCGGCCTTTGATCTCGTAATCCACCCCCGCGTCATTCAGCGAATTGATGATCGGGAAACTGAATTTGTTGATGAACCGGTTACGTTGCCTGGCCGTATCGCGTAATTTGACCACGATCTCGTTATAGAGTTCGGGCTCAATGTACTTGAACGAGAGGTCTTCCAACTCTGTCTTAATGGCGTAAAGCCCGAGCCTGTGAGCTAGCGGAGCGTAGATGTACATCGTTTCAGATGCGATCTTCAACTGCTTGTCCCTGCGCATCGATTCAAGGGTGCGCATGTTGTGCAAACGGTCGGCCAGTTTGATGAGAATGACCCGTATATCGCTGCTCATGGTGAGCAACATCTTCCGGAAATTCTCGGCCTGCATGCTCTTGTCCTCTTGAATATCGAGCACGGTCGAAAGCTTTGTCAGACCATCGATGATCTGCGCCACCTTATCACCGAACATTCTTCGCATGTCCTCCACAGTGAGGTCGGTGTCCTCAACCGTATCGTGCAGAAGCGCGCAAACAATGGATTTGGCTCCCAATCCGATCTCGGATGTAACGATCTCGGCCACGGCAATAGGATGATAGATGTACGGTTCGCCCGACTTCCTGCGCATGTCCTTGTGTGCATCCAATGCCACATCGAACGCCTTGCGTATCATTTTCAGGTCTCCCTTGGCCTCGTGGCGTTTGGTGGAACGCAGCAGTTTCTTATACGCTTTGAGAATATCCTGCTTCTCCTTTTCTGGGTCTATCTCTGGCATCTTATCGGACATGGATTCAAAGGTACTTACTGCGGTGATCCTACCAACGTTCGGAAATGGAAAAACGCAAATTGCCACGGTCATCAATGCGTGGTTGAATGAAGTTTGAAACGGGCAAGTCGTCCCTTTCTACTGTATCCATACAGTGCTTACGTCATTAGCCGTTTTCAGTCATTTTTACGGTTGAGTTGAAAAGATGAATAGTGGGCAATGGAAGTACGAATCGAATGTTCATCCAGAATTATTTACGCGGTAGAGTGGAAGACCGCACAGCCCCCGCACGAGTTTGGTTGCATTTGGCCGAAGCCTGTTCTGAAATACAGGAAAAGACAGCTGCCATAGAAGCCTACCGGAATTACATGAGCTGCATTCCGCTGGCCACTTTGGATCATAAAAGGATGGTCGTAAGCCGCATCAGGGAATTGAAAGACGCAGACCGCATTGCCGCAGTTACAGAGAATGGAATCTTAGCAGAACTACGACCATGAGAGAACCACAGAGGAAACCAGAAGGATTGGAACTGAGAGAAAAGCGCTATTACGATTGGTTGAAATCGCTTAAGATGAACAAGACAAGGCATACCGAAACGATCATCATACAGATGCCCACCTTTGTTGGCAAGACCGCCACGGTGCTGTCGGAGCGTGAGATCGAAGTACTGCAGCTTATCTCGTTCGGATACTCGACCAGAGAAATTGCCGATGAACTTTTTCTAAGCACGCATACCGTGACGAATCATAGGAAGAACATGTTGGCCCGGTCAAGGTGCGGCAACTTTGCCGAATTGGTCCGCGTAGCGATCAACGAAAACCTGCTCATTTGAGGGCAGGTTTTTTTTTGAGGTTAACCCACATTGTGA
>JBFHEW010000282.1:0-4487 GCA_041583955.1 Bacteroidia bacterium
GTCATCGCGATCCACAATGGCGCGATAGATCGCATAGATCAATGGTCTTGCTCCTCCGGATATAAGAATATCATCTTTTGAATAATGCAAACCTAGCCTATTGCTTATGTAATCGCTTACAGCCTGACGTAAAACCTCTACACCATTGGCAGCAGGGTAATTCGTATGACCGTCTTCATAGGCCTGTATGATCTCGTTCAGCAGACCCTTCGGCAAGGGATAGATCTTCGGGTCAAAATCACCGATGGTCAAATTGGTGATCTGCTGACCGGAGGCGATCAAAGTATTTATCTCGCCTGCGATCTTTATGATCTCGGAACCGATCAAGTTTTCAGCAAGATCTGAAACGGTGATGGTTTCCTGTGTGATGGATTCTGACATGAACTTCTTTTGATAGGGGACGCGAAGATAATTATTCTGATGCGTTAGCGAATTCCAACGGGAAATCTACGCTTGGCCATGCCCTCTCGGTCAGCATTAGGAATCTATTTGAAAAACGATGCCGATGGATGATTCATATCCGGCCCGGTTCAGCGCGTTCTTGGCTAAGCTATATTTGCACCTTCTATCATCGACCAATGGTCTCGTTTGAAAATACCGAAATAGCGTTTTCTGACCGGTCGGATGCCGAGCTGAACCGGGCCCATTTTCTATTCAGGGTCGTAGCAAACCCTACGCTGGTCAAATTCGGGAAAATTGCCTTGAAGACCGGCCTGCTGCTGCACCTCCCGATCAAAGGCCTCATTCGTTCTACGGTATTCGATCATTTCTGTGGAGGAGAAACGATAGCCGGGTGCGAAACCACCATTGCACGGTTGCACGCCTCTGGGGTTTACTCCCTTTTAGACTATTCTGCCGAAGGAAAAGAAACCGTTTCGGAGTTGGAACAATCTACCAAAGAGATCCTTGCCGCCAATGCCGTGGGTAAGAAGGATAACCGGGTTCCATTCTCCGTATTCAAACCCACGGCCATTTTCCCGAACAGACTGCTGGCCAAGAAAAATGCCAAAGCCAAATTCAGCGAGAAGGAACTGGCGCAATGGATCGCGGCAAAAAAACGGATGGATCTGATATGCGAATCGGCAGAAAAGAACAATGTTCCCGTACTGATCGATGCGGAGGAAACATGGTATCAGGATGCCATTGACGAATTGGTTGAGGAGCAAATGGCGAAGCACAACCAACGTAAGGCCATGGTTTACACAACCGTACAGCTTTACAGGAAAGACCGCCTACAGTATCTCGAAACATGCTTGAAAGATGCCCAGCAGAAAGGCTATCAGCTCGGGGTAAAACTCGTAAGGGGCGCCTACATGGAAAAAGAAAGGTCTAGGGCCGAAGAGCAAGGCTACCCCTCTCCTATCCACGAAACAAAACAGGATACGGATAGGGATTACGACCTAGCCCTGAAGTTCTGCATGGACCACTTTCCGGACATCAGCCTTATTGCCGGTACTCATAACGAAGCAAGTTCGCAATACCTGATAAAGCTAATTGATGAACGTGGCGTTGACCGAAGCGACCCTCATGTTTTCTTTTCGCAACTCTACGGCATGAGCGACAACATCAGTTTCAATCTGGCCGCCAACGGATACAACGTGGTGAAATACGTGCCTTTCGGTCCCATACTGGAGGTGATCCCATATCTGATAAGAAGAGCTGAGGAAAACACATCCGTTGCCGGACAAACAGGACGGGAACTGTCTCTCATCATCAAGGAAAAGGCCAGAAGAAGAGGTTTGTAAGCCGTATCGGCCCATTGGTCGAAAACCAGAACTTTTGATTTCATTTTCCGTTGCATACGTATTCAGGTCATGGCTTGAGTATAAATGGAATCACCTCGATCAGAACAATCAGCATTTGAGTCGTTTGCACCGAGCGCGGAAATGCGTTCGCTGCTGGAACATTCGTCAAGGAGCATCATCATCCTTGACGACCAGTACCGCATCATGTGGTTCAACGCGAAGGCGGCCAGAGAAATGCATTCATTCTTCAATGAGCGACTCAAAACAGGGAACTCCTATTGGGATTACGTTGACCAAGGTCAGAACAAACGCTTCATCCGCAATTTTCAAACCGCACTGAAAGGACGTTCCATTAGTACGGAGCAGCTTGTAAGAAAGCCAGGTAATCGGAATATTGAAGTGTGGATAGAAGGAAGATTCAGCCCACTTTACGATAAGCGCAATCGGCCGCAAGGCGTAGTGTATTCCTACCAGAACATATCTGACAGAAAACGGGCCGAGGAAAAGGAAAAGGAAAGGTCGCTGGTGTTGCAGGCCATTGACAACAACAGTTCTCAGGGTTTCATGCTCATTGACGAGCTTAATGATGTTCTGAGCTGCAACAGACTGGCGCCATCCATGCTTGCGCTCATTGGCAATGAGCGCGGTTTGCTCGGGCATAACATCATTGAGAACATCCACCCTAAATGGAGAAAGGAATTTGAGGGCGGAATGAAGATCGCCCGCTCGGGCGGAACGGTATCGGTTGAATTCGACAGCCCGCATGCCAACGGAAAAGTGATTGAGGTTCGATTTACTCCACTCAAAGACAATCTGCGAAAACAGAATCTCGTTTCTGTATGGTTCTACGACATCACCGATAAGAAGCGGGCCGAAAGAGATGTTCAGCAGTCCGAGGAAAACCTGAGGGCGGTGTTCAATAGTAGTTCTCAGACCTTTTACCTGCTTGACAGGAAACTGAATATCCTTGCTTTCAATCAGGCTTCTGTGGATATTGTGAAAGAGCAGTTCGGTTTTGAACTCAAAGCAGGCATCAATGCGGCAGATATCACGGCAAAGGAGAATCTGTTGCAGTTCAAAGTTGAAACAGAACGTGCCTTTTCAGGCAGAAAGGTTCACGTAGAGAAGCATTTCTCTTTCAATGGCAAGGAATACTGGTTTGAAAGACACATCAATCCTGTTACCAACTCGCATGGCGAGATCGATAGGATAACGATCTGGTCCATTGATATCACAGACAGGAAGCTGGCAGAAAAAGCACTGAAAGAGAACGAATCGAAATTCCGGAAGTTGGCAGGTCTGTTGCCCGTTGGAATCTACCAGGCAGACGAAAAAGGAAATACCACCTATGTTAACGACAGCCTTCAGAAGGTCATCGGTACCGGACTCACATCCATTCTCGATGGTTCGTGGACGCAACACATCCATCCGCAAGACCGTGGTCAGGTCAAACGTAAATGGAAGACCATTGAAAAGGAGAAGAAATCGTTCTCAATGGAATACAGATTCATGCGCGAAGATGGCAAAGCTGTTCATGTGCTTGAACAGGCACAGCCACTGTTCAACCATAAAGGTGAGTACCGTGGCTACCTCGGAACGGTGATAGACATATCAGAGCAGAAACGGGCGCAGAAACTATTGCAGGAAAAGCTGGTTGCAGAAAACTCGCTGAAATTCCGCTCCGATTTCCTTGCCAGCATGAGTCATGAGATACGCACGCCATTGAACGGAATCATGGGACTGAGCGAAATACTGCTCGACACCAGACTCAATGCCGATCAATCATCAAAGGTTCAGAACATTCTCAATGCCAGTAAAGACCTGCGTTCCATTGTAAATGATGTTCTGAATCTATCGGAACTGGAAGCTGGAAAGGTTGCCCTACAAAAGGAGATCTTCAAGGTTTCTGAACTCATTGAAACGATTGCCGAACGTTTTGAGCCAGAGGCGCGTGCAAAAGGCCTATCCGTCTCATTCAATACACCGAAAAATGAGATCGAGCTTCACACAGACCGGAGAAGACTGACCCAAGTGCTATCGAATCTGGTCAGAAACGCCATCAAATTCACCGATAAGGGATCTGTAACCGTTACCGTGCAGGCCGAAAACAGTGATGACCTGGTTTTCAGGGTAACAGATACGGGAGCGGGAATACCGAAGAAAGATCAGACCAAACTGTTTCAGGATTTCTCTCAACTGCAACATACAACGGCCCAGAACCTTGAGGGGACCGGCCTTGGTCTTTCCATCAGTAAAAAGCTGATGCAACTGCTGGGTGGCGAGATCGGAGTGGAAAGCTCCCTGAACAAGGGAAGCACATTTTGGATGAAACTCCCATTGAACAAAGCCGGTGGAACGGTGAAAAAGACGGTTTCTGTGGAGAATGGCAAAGCGTCAAGATCGGTCAAAGGAACCAGTGTATTGCTGGTGGAAGACAATCTCATCAACCAACAGGCATTCAAGATCATGCTTCAGAAAATGGGCTGTAAGGTTGATGTCCTTTCCAACGGAAAACAGGCGGTGGAAAACTTCGATAAGTGCAAGTACGACATCGTTTTCATGGACATTCAAATGCCCGAAATGGATGGATTACAGGCCACCACTGAGATAAAGAAGAGATACGAGAACGTACCTCCCATCATCGGTCTGAGCGGCAACATCCTTCAACGGGATGAACAGGGAAACCTGAAATCGGACATGAACGACCTGCTTTTGAAACCAGTGGTCTCAAACGATATTGAA
>JBFHEW010000283.1:0-4464 GCA_041583955.1 Bacteroidia bacterium
ATATATCTCGCAAATTCTTGGTTTTGTTTGTGTAGAAAGCTCAGTATTTGTACAGTGGAAATCAAACAACGACAACACGTTAGATGAGTTGACTCATCCCGGCCGAAGCTTGCTTACACGATCCCGTTGCGGATGAAAGAGATCTCCTCGAACGTAGCGGAAGCCGCAAATACCTGATATCCTTTTGCTTTCATGGCCTCTACGGTTTGTACTGATCGGTAGTTCTCCTGATCGAACAATCTATCGTGAAACTCCACGAGGATCTGGTCAATGGTCACGTTCGAAGCCAGAATCTTTTCAAGCACCGCGTATTCGGAGCCCTCAATATCCATTTTCAGCACGTCAATGTGTTTGTGTCCCAGTTCTTCCGTGATGTCGTCAAACGAACGCATTTTCACTTGTATGGAGTTGTTCGGGTCCACGCAATCACTTTCAACCAGACTACCCGAAACACCCCTCGGATTGGCGGGTAGGTAAAAATCCACCATCCCCGATCGTTGGTCGGTGATTCCGTAATCATAAAAGGAGAACAGGGCAGGAGGTTGCTGCAATTCAATGTACGCGATCGACTTGGGGGTAGGGTCGAATGCAAAAACCTTGCATCCATGCTTTTTCATGCACGTTCGATCAAACGATATATCCTTTCCGATCCCGAAGGAGTAGACGATGGAATCGGATGTCATCAAATCCGGGTTCACGAAAAAACCACCGTACTCATTCCCATACCACTCGGCCGCACATTTTATGGTTGGAACGAGATGTGCCACTTTTTCCCTGTCTATCTCGTTGGCCAACGCCTTGTTCCGTTTTTTCGCAGCCTGATTCAATCGGATTGAATTGATCTTTTCTCGTAGTCGCTGTATCATTTCTTTTTTTCGAATCTGTTCGGGAAGCCCTTCTTCCAACGGAAATCACGGGGTTATGTGCTTAGCCGAAGACGTTGAATTTTCTTTTGACCCACGAGGAACCAACGTAGGTAGTGCAATAATAAAGTAATGTTTTCAGTTCCGGTTTCGATCGCCTGAAGTAGAATCTTGCCTTTCGCATATCTCCCATCACGTAATAATATCTTGCTCTGGTCCCATTTATCCGCTGCATACCCGTTAGGGTTTCTTTCGGATGGTCGTTCCAGAACTGCTCCACGGCCATAAGTGAGTAGTAGAAGTCTTTGGTGCGGTACGATTCGCGCAACGACAGATTGTCGCCACTTACATGACGCGTGTAAAGCGATAGGCATACTTCGATGGACTCCTGCTGATGGAACAGTCGTAGGAGCCAATCAGAGTCTACCTGTCCGAAATGCTCTTCAAACAGAATGGAGTTCAATTCTTTTCGGAAGATGATGGTACCTAAATACGTGTTCTGGCCTTTCAGGCTTCTGCTCAGTTTGTCTAGAAAAGTGCGGTTCCTTTCGAAGAACACATAACCCTTCTCATCTCTTTTCACTCGTTCAATGGTGCGGTTGTTCGATCGGTCTATAAGCGTATAGCCAGAGGTCACGATCGGGGCTTTTTCCAAATACGGCAAAAGCGATACGAGTTTGTTCCGGTGCCACTCATCATCATGGTCAACCAAGCAAGTGTAATCGCCAGAAGCATGTTTCAACCCGATGTTCCTACCGCGGTTAGGTCCACCCGAATTTGTTTCTGTGGAAAGTAGGGTGATGTCCTGGCTCTTCAGAACCTCGCGTGTTCGGTCTGTGGAGCAGTCGTCTACAACGATCAATTCAATGGTGAACTGCTCGTTCAGGCCGTTCTGGTTTCTGATGGACCGGATCGTGTTCTCGATGCTTTTTTCTGCATTGAAGGTGGTTACGATAACGGAAACTTTCTTCATCGGTCGGGAGTTCTGGCGAACGGAGCCACAAGGATAAAGAAATGGACGTTAACCTCGCTGTGCAGCGTTGTTCAATGGCCTACTGATCGGCAGGTAGCCAGGTTTGGGTCCGATAAAGGAAAGCAATGTAGCCACGCACCATCAATTTACCTTCTTGTACCCAGATCTTGCATTTGTACACTTTTCCGTTTTCAGGATCGAGTATGTCACCATCTTCCCACTCCTTTCCGTCCTGTTTCATATTACGGATGATCTCGAGCCCAACGATCGGTTTCATGTGTCGCGGATCGTCCTTGGCACACTCCTCACATTTCGGGTCTGGTTTTTCAGGGTCGAACAGTTCCAACACCTTTCCGAACAGTTTACCTCCTTTTTCATAGATCTCCACTACCGATTTGGTTTTTCCTGTGTTGTCATCAACGGTTTTCCACTTACCCAACGGTGTGGAACGTTGCGCCATGGCCGAAATGGCGATGAGGGAAAAAGCGAGGAATAAGGTGATGGATCTTTTCATGGTTGTTCTGATTTTGGGTATGAATTTAAAAAGCCCGACTGATTCCCAATACCCAACGGAAATCCCACGGTTCTGGGTCAAGGGCCGGAGCACGGTTCAAGAACAGAGGCATGTCAAATCGGACCGTGAGTGGTTTGACTTTTTCCAACGGCCCCCATCTTTTGATGGTGAGCGATATGCCCAAACCAGCATCGGCCCTTGGAGTGGCAAAGGTCAGTTGTTCGCCCGGTCTGTTGGTATTGATGAATCCGAGGTCACCGAAAATGTACGTGTCAATGTCGAGCCAGTTCCGTGTCCATCGGGGTCTGAGGCCGAATATCTCATCAAACTCCAATTCTGCATTGATGGCTGCGCCACTGTTGCCTGCATAGGCCAATACAATACCATCTTCAGAACTTTCCGGTGCCAGGTAGCCAACGTAGCCACGCAAGTTCAACCCTCCTCCATAATGCAAATGGTTGGTTGATTCCTGAAATGTGGCCCAATCTGATGGGAAGATACCTGCAGAACGCACGAATTTGTTGTCCATCATCTGCTCGGGGTTAGCTCCTCCCAGATACAATTGCGATTCGGGCGCCCAATTGCTGCCTGTTCCGAGTTGTGCGAAGAAGCGCGTTTTCAGTTTGAGTCGCCAAAGGTCGGTTTCGTTCTTCGCCTCCAGAGTGAGCTGATGATAGTCGTAATCGCTACCGAGCGAGCTGCTGCGTAGGCCAATGTGCAAGGCACCGGTTCCGTTTCTGTAGGCGTAGTTGTGAGCTATCTCGGCATTGAATGAGTTGTTCCACATTTCCTCGTTCCATGTTCTTCGGTTGAGCAGGTAGGCAATGTCGCGTTGTTCCGCCCTGTACATCGATTTGAAGTAAAGGCTGAACGTGGTGGAGCGTTTCCGATTCTTCTTCGAGAAGCCGATCTGATAATTGTAAAGCCCGTCAAGTATGCGGCCGGCCACGTTCACCTCGCTGTTTTTCCAATAGCGGGCAAGAGACGTTCTGTAATCCAATAGGAAATTGATAGGCATGAAGTCGCGCCCCGTCACACCCGGATCCAGATCCCATTGTCCAAAACCCGAATTGGCCCAAAGGTGGAAATTGAACACATGATTGGTGTTGAAGTGTCCTCCGTTGAGATGGACTCCGAATTTCATACCATCGAACCCATTGTACCAGATGTCAGGTCGGGCGGCAAACTCATATTTGCGCCAGTCGGGTCGGGTATATAGCTGATGGTCAATGTCGATGTTGGCTGAGATGTGCCGCGTATTGTCGAGCATATAGACATCTGCCAGTCGGGAGGTCGGATCTATTTCAATCTGTCCGATGCCTTCGGGAATATTCACTTCGATCTCGTGCGTACGGTTCAGTTTGCCGAATCCGGTCCATTTGGGCAATACCGTGGCGTCTGTCTCCTTTACGAACCATGTGTTGGGTATGTGGTAGAGGTAGACGCTATCGTTCTTCGAAGTGACCTTCAGGTCAATGGGCATCTGCATGTCTCCTTTGCGCCTAAGGCGGATCACGTACGATCCGTTTCCTGATCGTTTTACCCTGCCGATGGCATAGTCTATACGCTTATCGGTTTCGAGCCATTGATCGAAGAACCAGTTCAGGTCTACCTTGGTGAACCGGATGACGGAATTACGGAAGTCTTCCAGGTACGGATGGCGGAACTTCCACTCATCGAAATAATGCTTCATGGCACGGGCAAAGAGCGAGTCTCCGAGCACGTATTCCAGGTTATAGAGCATGGTGGCCGTCTTGTAATACACATGGCCGTATCCATGTCGGTAATCCTCAAACTGATCGGAATGGGTGTTCAGTTGAGGGTCGAGATATTGGGTGGCGCTACGCATGAAACCGTAGTAGATTTCATCATCCATCACCAGTCGTGGTTTCTTGAATGCGCGCCTGTACCAATCGGATTCCGGTTCTTCAACCACGGTATCGCCATCTATTTTCCGCAACCCATAGGCAGTAAGGTATTGCGTAAAACCTTCGTCCAATGCTGCGCGGTATGTTTCGTTGTTCCCTACTTGCCCGAAGAACCAGTTATGGCCGATCTCATGCACGAGCAGTCCCCTGTAATCGGGGTCGCTTCCGCCATCAAGCGTAAGCATG
>JBFHEW010000284.1:0-4452 GCA_041583955.1 Bacteroidia bacterium
GGCGATAGCGTACTCACCTATTCTGTTTGTATTGTAGCACAAAGCCCTAATGATCACCTCGACATATTCCCTTCGGATAATATATGGTGCGATGACCTTTCGTTCGTGCTGCCATTGGCGATTGACGAGGCTGGAAAGGATATCCTCAGCGTTTACCCTAACCCTACAACAGGGATCGTGAATCTCCCGCAAATTGATGCGTTGAGTTGGGAACTGTTCGATCCAACCGGCAGATTGATCGCCAATGGAGGAACACGAGCTGAGCTTAACCTTGAAACGATGCGATTGGCACAGCAAACCTATGGCTTGCTTCTAACTGTTGGAGAAAATAGGAGAATGGTGAAATTGGTTTACCTGAAACCGTGATCACTTACTCCTATAAGTAAGGTAGCTGAAGTCCTTTTCATTGAACACCTCGTTGGCAATATGAAGAAGCCGCGAAGCTGTCAATTCCTCGATCTTTGCCGCAATCTCTTTCCAGGTTCTCACCTCATCAAAAGCGAGAATACTTTTGCCGATACCTAGCATTTGGCTTTGATTGTTCTCCTGCCCTATTGCCACTTGACCCAACAATTGCTGCTTGGCCTTATGTAATTGGAGCGTTCCCAATCCTTTTTCGCGCAGCAAACGAAGTTCCTTATGCGTCAGGTCGATGCACTTATTCAAAAACTTCTCGTCCATTCCCATGTAGATAGAGAACAGACCGGTATCTGAATAACTGGAATAATTCGTTTCAACATTATAGGTGTAACCATGGCGTTCACGCAGACTCATGTGTAAACGGGCGTTCATTCCGGGTCCGCCAAGGATATTACTTAATAGATAAAGCCCGATACGGTCGTCATGGCCTGAGTCGTAAGCCACATTGCCCATGATGAGATGGGTCTGATAGTTGGAGCGTATCTTCTCGGACCGAACCGGTTTATAACCGCTGAATGATGACCGCACCGAAGCTGTTTCTGAAGTTCCCAATTCACCACCGAAATAACGATCAATGATGTTTTTCAGCTTTTTCAGGTCAACATCCCCAACAGATGCTATCACCATCTGATCGGTACGGTAACCCCGCTTCAGGAACTTCCTCACGGCACCCGCATCAAAACCATGGACACTTTCGGGTGTTCCCAATGTTCCTCGGCCCAACGGGTCGTTTGCAAATACTAACTCATCGAATTCATCGAAAATGAGATCGGACGGTGTATCGAGGTAGGAATTGATCTCGTCTACGATCACGGTCTTCTCCTTTTCCAATTCTTTGACCGGAAACGTGGAGTGAAATACAATGTCGTTGAAAAGCTCGACCGCGCGGGCATAATGCTCTTTCAGAAAAGTGGCATGCACCACCGTTTCCTCCTTGGATGTGTAAGCGTTTAACTCACCACCGATATCCTCCATGCGACTGAGCACATGATAGGCCTTCCGTTTCTCGGTACCTTTGAATATGACGTGTTCAATGAAGTGGGCCAAGCCGTGTTCTTCGGGAAGTTCATCGCGCGAACCCATGTTGATGAAAAACCCCAAATGGGCAACGGGCGAATTCACTCTACGATGTATGCACCGAATACCGTTGTCCAATGTCCATCTCTCAAAATGCTCTTCCTGCATGGCGGCTAAAAGTACTTCTTGATACTTGGAAATCGATGCCTTGCATATCCCTCAATGCTTGCCGTATTCACCAACGAAAGCAGCGCGCACATCAAAAACGGCAAGGATGGGACCTTATAACGGACAATTGCACCAACTACCGGGGTAACCAGACCCGTAAGAATCAGAATAACCAGAGCAAATGACACGGCCACATGAAAAACCGGATCGGAAAGTGCAGCAGGTTGGAAAAAGAAGACCGCAAGCAGCACCACGATAAGCAGCAACAGATTCTCCAATCCGGAGAGCAGCATGAACGGTGACCGGATATTCCACGGAAAAGGTCTTAACGTGGCGTTGACAAAAGCAGCCGGCACGGCTTTGATGATGCTCCAAGCACTCGGTTCCAAGAGTGGAATATCGATGGTGCTGCCTGTTCTTCCGTAATCCAACAGTACGGTGAGTTCACTTTCCTTCTGTAAGGTGCGGGTAGCAACATTTTCCTTTCTCACATCCTTCCAATGCACTGCTGCCAGATCGGCTTTCAGGACAAGTTTCTTACGGTCTTCAATGAACTCCAGATCATCATAATTATCGGCCCCTATATATAAGGTATCATTTGCACCGGTCCGAACGTACGTTCCCCCTCGTGCCAACTGGTAAAATTCATGCTGTCGTTGAGCCATTTTAGCAAATAGACTTCTTTCTGGGAAGAGGCCATGCAGCACCATAAGGGCCACAAACCCAATGACGAAAACAGCTGAAAAGAACCAGATCGGTTTTATCGCCCTGTTTTTGACCGACAGGAACCAACCCGCTAAACCCAACCCCATGGCGACCAATGCATAGCTTTTTACCGTGATCAGGAAGAATAGACTAACGGCCACCAACAACAGACCTACTACAGAAAAACCGTTTCTAACCAGCCCCATAAAACCATAAAGGAATAGACCTAACCCGAAAAGTAACAATGGTTCTTTGAGTACCCCGGAAGCCCAGAACATCATACCAGGCATGAGGAACACACCTGCAAAGAACCACTTCTCTTTGCTTGGTGCCATTTGCCTCAGAAAATGAAAGATACCGGTAAGGCCTACCAGACCGATGAAATTGATGACCACGCTATGTACGTTGTAAAATCCCAAGGAAAAAAGGCGTACGAATGCATTGAAACGGATGATGGTGTGCGTATCGTTTGCAATGCTGCTTCCATAGGGTCTATACCAATGATTCATTTCATCATAGTATGGCTGGAACTCCGGTGTATCGTTCATCACCCCGAACAGCATTCTGAAGTAATGGCTCGGTTGCGACTCTAAAGCAGAGAACATCACCATGCCATCATCAAAATACTTCCAGATATCGGCCGTGGACCGGTCTGTATAATAGAAGGTGTAGATGAGATACAACAGAAACCCGCTGATCACCTTAAGAACGAATACGCCCTGAAACCATCTTGCAGGAATGGCTCCGACCCTGAAGAAATTCATTCTCGGGATAAGAAAAAGCCCAAGCGCAACAAAGCCCAGTGTGAGAACCGATTCTGCGAGGAGATACATGGTTTCAAATGTAATGGGTTTCAGCGTGGATGCCCCTTTCGCCTTTTCATGTTGAAAACTCTAGGTTAAGCCACGGGTTATTGAAAAGACTACTACCGCGTGGTTGGTTACTTTTGCAGTTCAATTCAATCTTGATCTTGCTAAAAATGAGCAACACCTCAACCGACCAACTCACCACCGTAGAAACAGCACAGAAACTCGGATTGCTCCCTGAGGAATTCGAGAAGATCAAAGGTATTCTAGGCCGCACACCGAACTTCACCGAACTGAGCATCTTCTCCGTTATGTGGAGTGAGCATTGCAGCTACAAGAACTCCATCACTTGGCTGAAAACACTGCCAAGAACAGGTTCTAAAATGCTTGTTGAGGCAGGCGAGGAAAATGCTGGCATGGTTGATATCGGTGATGGACTGGCCTGTGTTTTCAAGATCGAATCGCACAACCACCCTTCTGCTCTTGAGCCTTACCAAGGCGCTGCCACAGGTGTTGGTGGGATAAACCGCGATATCTTCACCATGGGTGCAAGACCCATCGCTCAGTTGAATTCACTCCGTTTCGGAAATCCTGACCTGGAAAAGACGAAATGGTTGGTGAAAGGTGTGGTGAAGGGTATTGGAGATTACGGCAATTCGTTCGGGATCCCAACCGTTGCCGGTGAAGTGTTCTTTGACGAATGCTACAACCAGAACCCATTGGTGAATGCCATGTCGGTCGGGACGCTGGAAGTCGGCAAAATGGTTTCAGCCACTTCACACGGAGTAGGCAATCCTGTTTTCATTGTGGGCTCATCTACAGGAAAAGATGGGATTCACGGAGCCGCTTTTGCAAGTAAGGATATTACCGAAGAAAGTGCGGGCGACCTGCCAGCAGTGCAAGTAGGCGACCCTTTTCAAGAGAAACTTCTTTTGGAAGCAACGCTTGAAGTGATCGAGACAGGTGCCGTTGTGGGCATGCAGGATATGGGTGCCGCAGGAATAACCTGCTCCACATCGGAGATGAGCGAGAAAGGTGGCCATGGAATGGACATCTGGTTGGATAAGGTTCCTACCCGCCAGGAGAACATGTTGGACTGGGAAATACTGCTTAGCGAATCGCAGGAACGGATGCTCATCGTAGTGGAAAAGGGCAAAGAAGAAGACGTACTGGCCGTGTTCGATAAATGGGATCTGAACTGCGTGGAAATCGGTGTTGTGACCGCTCCCAACCTCGGTGAAAAGGGAGGAACACTTCGCTATTTCATGAATGGAGAATTGAAAGCTGAGATTCCAGCTTGGGACCTTGTTCTTGGAGGAGGCGCACCTGTGTATGA
>JBFHEW010000285.1:0-4451 GCA_041583955.1 Bacteroidia bacterium
ATTGGCATCATTGCCGGTGGCGATAAGGCCATCAGAAAAGCGGTGGAATTTGCGGAAGACAGCACCACGCAAGGTTGGTCTGACCTGGAGGAATACTCGGTTTCAGAGAAGGATGTGGTCATTGGCATCAGTGCCTCGGGTACGGCACCCTACGTGATAGGTGCACTTACATCGTGCCAGAAGCGCGGCATTGCCACCGGATGCATTGCCTGCAACCCGAACTCGCCCATGGCGCAGGTTTCCGACTTTCCGGTGGCCGTTGTGGTGGGTCCTGAATTCGTTACCGGAAGCACTCGCATGAAAGCCGGAACCGCACAGAAACTGGTGCTGAACATGATAACCACCACTACCATGGTGAAACTCGGAAGAGTGAAGGGGAACAAGATGGTGGATATGCAACTGAGCAACAACAAACTGGTTGACCGTGGTGTTCGTATGATCATGGAAGAAACTGGTGCCGAACGAACCGTTGCAGAGCAACTGCTCTCCGAACATGGAAGCGTGCGTAAGGCGGTCGACATGTTCCGTGGTCAGGGTGATTCGTAAGAAGTCCGTTGTGTCGATCCGCTCATTCCAATATCCGCTTATCCGTTAGTAGAAATGCATTCCATTGAACCATATTACCGCTGGCGCGATTACTACATCGCCTCCGAAGACATGCGTTCTCCCTTCTATGGTCGGGAATACAGCGAGTTCGAATTCACCGAGCATATCTACGACCACGCTCTGCACCCACAATGGGATAGTATCGACTCCCCCACTCTTTTCCTCAAAGTTCTCTTTGCCGATTACGAACAGGGATTCGCCATCATTGAGCTTATCGGAGAATGGAACGACCTGCTCCATAACGACATCATGACCTTGAAACGCGATTTCATTGAATCAATGATGTACGAGGGCATCAACAAATTCATCCTCATTGGCGAAAATGTGCTCAACTTCCATTATTCGGATGAGGAGTATTACGCAGAATGGTTTGACGAGATAGAGGACGGCTGGATCATAGGTCTCAATTTCATGGACCACGTGATACGCGAAATGCAACAGGTGCAGATCGACCATTACATCAATCTTGGCGGACGCTTTCAGGACATCAACTGGCGCACGTTCAGTCCAACAGGCCTCTTCGACCTGGTGAACGAACTCGTTATGAAGCGCCTGCAGGCGTAACCCTTATTCTATCACTATCCGTTTGTGGTAGACACGACCGTCAACCATGACCTGAACCACATACATTCCACTTGTCTCCAAGGTAACGAATGAGCGGTTTCCGTTCGATTGCTCCTCATTATATACCACTTGCCCGATCGTATTGAGAACCGCCACCGCATAAGGGCCGCTCATCTCCATCTCAATCTGGAATTGTCCACTGCTTGGATTCGGGTACATGATGAACGGAATGGCCATCTCGGTTTCGTCAATGCTATCAACGACCGGAAGTGAATATTCGAGTATTCCCGAAGTACCCGAACAACCATTCGGATCTGTTACGATGACCGTGTAGTTACCGCTGGCAATCGCTTCATAGGTAGGGCCTGTCGCTCCTGGAATCGGATCGCCATTCAATACCCATTGATAGGAGGAATAACTGCCCGTAACGGAAAGTTCCGTACCCGATGCTGCAATTTCCGGGCTGAAAGAATTGACAGAAACGGTAACCGTGTTTGACGAGTAAGAACAACCACCAAGCGTACCGGATACCGAATAATCTCCGGCAGAAGCAGCGTTGATGGTTTGCGTCACTGCTCCATTTGACCACAGATACGTGTCGTAGCCGGCACCAGCGTCAAGCGTAACGCTCTCGCCACTGCAGATTTCCAACGGACCATTTGCCGATATCACTGCGTCAGCCACATTCTGAATGGTCACTTCAACCGCATTCGATGCACCACTGCAGCCTGCCCCGTCAGTTACTTCTGCTGAATAACTTCCAGAAGCAGAAACAGTAATGGTCTGTGTCTGTTCTCCGTTCGGCTGCCATAAATAGCTGGCGTACCCGGCACCTGCATCCAAGGTCACGGTTCCTCCATCGCAGATAGTGAGACTTCCAGATGCTACGATCTGAGGTTCCGGATTCTGAAGCTCGCTGATAACAATGGTATCTGATGCCGAACACGAGCCATTGCTGGCTTCAACCCAATATGTTCCTGCTCCTAGTTCAGCAGTCTGTGTATTCGCTCCCGTGGACCAAGAGTAAGACGTTGCTCCCGCACCGGCATCAAGAATCACCGTGGTCTGACTGCAAACCTCCTGATCGACCCCAAGGTCGACATTCGGAACCAGCACCTCGGTGACCGTCACCGTTGCCTGACCGGAACATCCGGCATCTGTACCTGTCACAGTATATGTTCCTTGTGTGACAGTGATCGCTGCCGTTGTGCTGGCCGCCTGATCATCCCACACATAGCTTTGAGCACCACTGGCAGTGATGGTCGTGCTGCTACCGGTACAATATTCAAGCGATCCGCTCACCGTAACAGTGGGTGAGGCCAATTGCGCCTCAACACTGAAAGGCTGACTGGATGTAGATGTGCAATTTCCAATAGAAGCTATAACGGTGTAATCCGTTCCCGGCACCAAGCCTGATATTACACCTCCACTACCGACAGTTGGGCCCGAAGGGGTGAATGTGTAGGTTATGGCGGCGTTGTAGAAACCAATGGTTGCAGTTCCATTGGAAGTACATGATGCCGGAGTTGTCAGAACAGTAGGCGTCAACGGTCCTTGTGTCACGTACGTGATAAGGATACCACCTGCAGCCCCACGACCGCCACTGGAATCACCGCCTCCGGCTCCACCTCCACCATACGTTCCGCCAGCTCCATTGTTCGGAACACCTCCGGATCCTCCATTCGGACCTGAGGCCGAACCTCCGGTCCCTCCGGTAGCTCCGCTACCATTGCCACCGGCAGTACCCGCTGTATTCGTTGTTCCTCCGGTGGCAGTACCACCAGCTCCTCCACTACCATTTCCGCCTCCATTTCCTAGAACGTTGCAGCCATCTCCACCGGTACCTCTTGCGCCACCATTGGCTGTAAGATTAACTGGATTACCAAAGGCATCCAACCCTGAGAACGTACTGTTCCCTCCAGGATTTCCGTTGCCTCCATCACTTAGATCGCTACCGTTGCTCCCGCCACAACCGCCATAGGCAGCAGTGTAGTTGAACACAGACCCTGGAATAACGTTTATCGTAATCGTGGTGAAGCCACCTCCACCACCGGCTCCTCCGCCATAGGTGTTGCAAACGCCACCGGCACTACCACCGCCACCGCCACCGGCACCACCACCGCCACCATATACCTCAACGGATATTTCGGTGACATCGCAGGGCACGGTCCATGTACCGGATGTGCTCGTTCCACCACAGCTTGACGGACCTGCAAGGGTAGCGTCCTGTGCATGAAGCATGGTGCTGAAAAAGAGAAATGACAGCACTGTCCATGCTGCTAAGATGGCATTCAATTGTAAGGTTCTTCTCATCGTTGAGTGGGATTGGGTTGTTGTGTCGAATTTATACAATAATTGTATTGTTCATCACCTATCGGTTCTGATAAAATCAAATGCACGTTCATGAATTGCAAACGTGTACCGTAAACGAACTTAGTATCTTCGCGGCCAACACCAACAGTTGCTATGCGCGAAAACGAAACAGAACAGAACATTGTCTTTGGAATCCACCCGGTGATCGAAGCAATTGAGTCCGGTAAGGACATTGAGAAGGTCTTCCTCAAGAAAGGAACCACCAACCCGGCCATTGCAGACATCAAGCGCACACTCAAAGGCAAGCGCATTCCGTTTCAGGAAGTGCCGCAGGAAAAACTTTTCCGCCTCACGCGGAAGAATCATCAGGGTGTCATTGCATTGCTATCGCCCATCGAATATCAGAATTTCGATGAGGTGGTAAGACGCGTCATCGAAAGTGGCCAACCACCGTTGGTTCTGGTACTCGATAGGGTTTCGGACGTAGGTAACTTCGGTGCCATTTGCCGCTCGGCCGAATGTGCCGGGGTGCATGCCATTCTCATCCCTACCAAGGGCAGTGCACAGATAAATTCGTATGCCGTAAAGAGTTCTGCTGGCGCCATCTTCAATATTCCCATCTGCCGCACCGGGCATATCCTTTCGGAGGTCAGGAATCTGCAGGAAGCCGGACTGAGGGTTGTTGCCTGCTCCGAAAAAGGGGAAGACACCATCTACAATTCTGACCTTTCGGGTCCAATGGCCATCATCATGGGTTCTGAGGAAGACGGTATCGGAGAAGGCCTTCTCGAAATTGCGAAAGAACACATCAGCATCCCTATGGCCGGAAACACCGGCTCGCTCAACGTATCGGTTGCAACCGGAATCGTGCTCTTCGAAAGACTCAGACAGGCATCGCATGTTGGGTAAGACCCAAAAGGTCATACTCGGTGGTATCCTGTTCATCGGAGCAGCGCTACGCATATACG
>JBFHEW010000286.1:0-4449 GCA_041583955.1 Bacteroidia bacterium
CACGCTGGGCATTGCCATTGCAGCGGGTATCCTTGCCAACTCCGTCATGAGCATTCCATCGGCCATTTACAGCATCATCATGTTCCCATCGGTTGCATTGCTGATCTGGCTTGGGGTGAAGAACAAGGCCTGAGCACAATTGTCAGTACGAGCAATGCCGAAAGCGTGCAAGCAGGATCGGCCATGTTTTCAGTACCCGAGTGCGTCTGAACGATTGGATGCTGGATCAAGGTCAGCATGACAACATTGGTTCTCAGAAACGTTTCAACTGGTGAGATGGACGGAACGTGCATGGGACGTATTTCACAATTTTTGCAAACACCTTTTCAGGATGTGTGGTCCGCAATAGCTTTGTGCACCATCCAACTTCATGAAACGTAGCCTCCTACTTCTTTTCATCGTGCAAAGCTGTCTGGCCTGGGCGCAGACCGGACGCAGCATTTCAGGCATTGTCCGCGACCAGCAGACCGGTGAACCCATTCCATTTGTGAACATCGGTATGAAAACGCAGCCCATCGGCACTGTTTCTTCTATCAACGGGGCCTTCCAACTGAATGTTCCTTTCCAAGCGATGAATGACACCCTGGTGTTCTCTTGCATGGGATATGGTCCGCGCAGATTGGCGCTCAGCAAGCTGAAAGAGAACGGTAACGACATCCGATTGGAGACCAAGAGCATTCTACTTTCAGAGGTACTGGCACGGCCACTTTCGGTAGAAGATTATCTGCGGATAGCCGTTTCGAGGATACCGAAGAACCATGGTGCCGTGCCCACATTGGCCAAAGCGTATTATTATGAACTGACCACCGAGAACGACCGTTTCCTGCAGTTCGAACAAGCGGTCACTTCCACCTATTTTCCGGCCTATGGCGATACGGCCAAAAGTCATTCGAGCATCCTGTACGGACGATCGTTGGATGAACGGGCCGCCATTCAGTTCATGCAGGCCAAGATGAACCGGAAATTGCAACGGGCGGCAAAGAAGGACAAGGATTTTGAACCCATGCTTGAAACTGACAACCTGATAGATGGCACCAGCGGCCCTTCGGACATTCTTGGTTCAGACCCCATTTTGGAGCGTCCCGAATTTCTGGACCCGAAGGAGTTCAAGCACTTCAAGTACAGCCTGGATGGGATCGTGTCGTATGGCGACCGGCAGTTGCTCAACATCGGTTTCAAACAGCGCAAACAGCTGGATCATCAGAAATCGAACGGACGGGTTTACATCGATGCCGAATCATATGCGTTCGTGGCTGTTGAGTACGAGGGCAAATTCATCATCCCAGCGCTGCTCAAGCCGGTCATCGCCTTGGCCGGAATAAGCGTAGGTAATCCGCGTTACCATGTTCGGGCACACTACAGGGAGCACAACGGCAACTGGTATGTTTCCAGTGCACATCAGGACATAAGTATCAAACTTTCAACCTTGGACCTGTTTTACAAGAACGATCATTCGGAGTTCCGAAAAGAACAGGCCTTTGTGGTTGAGTCGCTTCAGACCACGGATGTGAAGCCGATTCCGAAAGAGCAATGGGTGGATACCGGTAAAGGATTTGAAGAACAGGCACAGATAAAGGATCCCGGCTTTTGGGAGAGCTATACGCCCGAGCGGCCAAAACGCTTGGAAGCGTTGGTTGATTGACCCATCAGACGGAACGCACACTTCCGGTAATCATGGTGGATTCACGACAGCTCAATCTGAGCCTTGCTCCCGCTTCATTTCCAAATAAAGCTGTTCCACTTTCTCGCGCGCCCAAGGCGTTGTGCGCAAGAACCTGAGGCTCGATCTGATGGACGGGTCGTGAATAAAGCAGCGGATATCGATGTAATGACCCATTTCCTCCCAGCCATAATGGATCACCAACGCTTCAAGCATATCTACCAGCTTAACGCCATGCAACGGGTTATTGGGCTGTTCTACCATCGACACAAAGGTTGTGTTTTAGAACGGAAAACGGTGAGGTCAAAACGTGATATTCGGGTGGCATTGAACCCGGTCGGTTGCATAAACATCTAACTTCGTCCGGCAAATGATAGATCCAAGGACGTTGCAATGAAGAAGTCACTGACCGTTGGCCTGCTCGCATCCATCCTACTGCTGAATAGCTGCTGCAAGAAGGATTATCTGGGCGAGGTACGTTGCGGCACGGAATTCATCCCCGTCAATGGGTCTTCCACCATCACGCGCATCTGCTTGGGGTCCTGTGCCGACCAGAATGCCCCGCAACCGCTGGTTTACCGCGCGGCCGAGCTCGAACCTGACCTGTTCATTTACTTGGGCGACAACATTTATGGCGATACGGAGTGCATGGCCACACTGGCCGAAAAATACAGCCTATTGTGCGCCAAGGATGAGTTTAAAACGCTTCAGGCCACCTGCCCCCTACTTGCAGTGTGGGACGACCACGATTATGGGCTGAATGATGGCGGACTGGAATATGCCAAGAAGAAGGAATCGAAAGAGGTTTTCATGAAATTCTGGGGCGAAGACCAGAACACAGCCCGCCTGTCGCACCCTGGCATCTACCACTCCTATCTTTTCGGTCAAGGAGAACAGACCGTACAGATCATTCTCTTGGATCTGAGAACCTTCCGTACAGCAATCAACTACCAGCCTAATAACGACCCCAATGCCACCATGCTCGGGTCGGAACAATGGCAATGGTTGGAGCAACAATTGCTGCAGCCTGCCCGGATCCGCATCATTGCAAGTAGTGTACAGTTCGGTTCCGAGTTCCATGGCTTCGAATCGTGGAACAATTTCCCGTTGGAAAAGGAGCAGATGTTCGCATTGATCGAAAGCACGCAGGCATCGGGAGTTTTCTTTATCAGTGGCGACATGCATTACGGTGAATTGAGCAGAATGCTCCCCTCGAACACGTATCCCATCTACGATTTCACCTCCAGCGGCATCACCGAAACCTACCCTCCCGTGCAGAACTCGAACCGAATAGGCGATGCCTTTGCCGAAAATCACATCGGCACCATCGATATTGACTGGAACGGTGATACTACTCGTATAGGTTTCTCATTGGTGGATGTGAACGGTTCCAAACGCTTTGAGCAACACGTGTACCTGCACGAGATCAGCTTCTAACAGGTATTAAGATTGTCTCTTGTGATGCCTTGAACAAGGAACAACATCTTCCAGCTCATTCCACTATCTTGCCAGCCTCAACATTAAGGTTTCTAGGTTTGAATCGATCGCTCCTTATCGTCATTCTTCTTTTTCTTGTCTGTGTACTGCGTGCTGATGCACAGGAATACGAACGTTACAAGGTGTTGCTAGATACCACCCTTTTTTCCGAACAATTGGGCTACGAACGACCCATTACGGTTACTGTTCCGTTCGAGTGGCAAAAGGACATCGACAAGGACTTTCCGCTGATCGTGGTGTTCGACCGCCAGAATGAGCGCAGCCACGGCTACATGTTGCGCACCATCGATTACCTCACCAGTAACGAACAGATGCCATCGTGCGTCATCATCAGCATTGCTTCCGACCAGGAGCACCGTTACAGGGAAACCTTGCACTTGGCATCCGATTCCAATGGGCTGGCAGAGGCCAACGAGGCGTTCCTTTTCGATGAGCTCATACCATTGGCCGAAAGAGAGTTCAAGGCAAATAAGTTCCGGCTTTTCATCGGGCATTCGCGCTATGGCTATTTCACTACGGCCATGTTGCGTTCAAGAACAGACCAATTGAATGGCGTCATCTCCATCAGCCCCGTCTTCACACAGAAGAACGTGAGCCTGACAGATTCGGTAGCCATGGTAATCGGTACGGAACATCCATCCAACCTTTATTACCGTTTTGGAATTGGCAACGATTACCCTCAGGACTATAGGACGATGGAGCCCGTCATCGCCTCTCTAAGAAATCCGAAACTCAACTTCAAAGGGCAATTATTCAAGGATGCAGACCATAACGCAACTCCGGGACTGGTGATTGCTACCGCACTCTACGATGTGTTTGAGTATTGGTCCGTGCAGCAATCGGCCTACATCCGCGGAAAGGTCAATGGTCCATCTACTATCAAGGAATTGGAGGAGCAGATCGTGTCCCATTATGGCAAGCCTCTGCGTTTTTCGTTAGGCATCCTCAATGGCAAAGCTTCTGAGTATTTCAATAATGCTGAATACGCTAAGGCCATTGACGCGTGGAACTTGCTATTGGAGAACTATCCCAATTTTTCGGAAGCCTACCTCTACATCATAGAATCGAAACTCAATCTGGC
Organism: Bacteroidia bacterium; assembly: GCA_041583955.1. Taxonomy (GTDB): domain Bacteria; phylum Bacteroidota; class Bacteroidia; order UBA10329; family UBA10329; genus UBA10329. The sequence goes on from JBFHEW010000286.1 coordinate 4,239, forward strand.
AGAAGATGTCTCGGCAGTCGCTGTCACATTGAAGAAGAGTCTTGAGGGTTCATGTGTTTACACCGAAGCGGAAAAATCGGAGCTCCTGGCAGAATTGGAGGATCTGATGAAGCCATGAAATGAACAACGATCAAGATGCGGTCAATCCATATGAATGAGGTGATGATCACCACTGAACTGAGGTTGTAACTTTCATTGTTAGATCAGAATC
>JBFHEW010000287.1:0-4433 GCA_041583955.1 Bacteroidia bacterium
ATGATCGGTCAGACTCCAATAGTACGTTGCACTGATATCAGCATGGAACATCCGTCCGAATTTGTAACGCAGACCGATACCCATAGGGAAAGCAAGTCCGGTGTTGGTCAGTTTACTACCATCATAGGATTCTTTCAGTTCTGTTTCATATTTATTGTCAATATCCAAGGCAATGGCGTTTCCTTGCTCACCTTGCACGAATGGGCGGTCCATTACCCTTCCGCCTTCTGCCCAGTAGTAATAGGTGTTCCCGTCAGCGTCTTTCAGATCTGCTCTCGATGTTGCGCTGAAAATATAACCGACTCCACCGAACAGGTATGGAGACCAGTTGGATGCTCTGTTTATGAATAGATTGTTGTCCAAGTATACATTGACCTTGAAGTCAACGTTCATGAATTCGGTTTCAACATTTCTGTTACCGAGATTCAGGTTTTCAGGAGTAGAGGTGATCGGACTTCTTTCCGTTACACCCAGCCATCCGTACAGGAAGTTCAACGAGAATCCGACAGCGCTGAATGTGCGATGCTCGATACCTGCGTTGATACCCCATTTCCAGTTGGTGGTGTTGTAGAGATTGGTACCGCTGGCAATATCATCGCCCAACAGCGATAGGTTTCCTCCGCCCACATAGATGTACGGAAGACGATTATCGTAATAAGGAGGGCGAGGCTTTTTAACCTTTTCCTCCTTTGGTTCTTTTTCGGTCTTTTCTGTTTTCTCTTTTTTCGGCTTGACTTCTTCGGCAGATTCGTTCTGCGCGATAGACCCGAAGGAGATGGAGAGAATGAGAAGTGAGAGTATAAGTCTAAGCTTCATCCGATTGGTTCTGTGCTTGTTGGGGCTGGTTTGATCCGCGTAAAAATAGAATAATTCTACTAATCAGCATTTCTTTGACCGCCTACGAAATTAACCGGAAGAAGTTCATAATTGTCTTAGAAATTCGGTTTGATACTGTACTTGCTGTAGAATGTGTTGATTACCTCAACCACTTCGTCAGCGGTATCAACGAGTTTAACGAGTTCCAGATCGTTCTCACCGATGTTATTCGCTTGCATCATTGTCGATTTCAACCAATCCATCAGGCCTCCCCAATATTCCTTGTCTACCAGTACAATGGGGAACATGGCGATCTTTCCTGTCTGAATGAGTGTCAATGCTTCAAATAGCTCATCCATCGTACCGAACCCTCCAGGCAACACAACATATCCCTGCGCGTATTTGGTGAACATGAGTTTACGCACAAAGAAGTAATCGAAATTGATGAGCTTATCCATATCGATGTAAGGGTTGGACTTCTGCTCGAACGGAAGATCGATATTCAATCCGACCGACTTACCGTTTGCCAATCTCGCTCCTTTGTTACCGGCCTCCATGATTCCGGGTCCGCCTCCGGTGATTATCCCGAATCCATGCAACGATAGCTTATATGCAATGTCTTCTGCCAGTTTATAGGTAACGGCAGACGGTTCAGTTCTTGCAGAGCCGAAAATGGACACACAAGGGCCTATTCTTGCAAGTGTTTCAAATCCTTCTACGAATTCGGCCATGATCTTGAAGATCTGCCATGAATCCTTGCTTTTTATTTCGCTCCAGTGTTTTGATTCGAGCGCTTGTTCGATACGTTTCTCGTTTTCTGTCATGGTAATGGTAAGCTTTTGGATGGTGACCTAATCGGCTTTTTACAGAGCCTCGGTCAGACTAAGTAGTTCTTTGTTCAAATGGAAACCGGTGTGGCTTTCCTTTAATTGTGCCACCTGCAGCGGAGTGCCGGTAGCAAGTACGGTCCCTCCGCGTTTCCCTCCTTCGGGTCCGATGTCGATAAGGTGGTCGGCACTACGAATGATATCCATATTATGTTCGATCACCAGCACGGTATTGCCTCTGTCAACGAGTTGATTCAGAACTTGAAGCAATACGCGGATGTCTTCAAAATGAAGTCCTGTTGTGGGTTCGTCCAATATATAGAATGTGTTACCCGTATCCCGTTTACTCAGTTCGGATGCCAATTTTATTCTCTGTGCTTCTCCACCAGAAAGTGTAGTTGAACTTTGCCCGAGTTTGATGTAGCCCAAGCCGACATCATTGATGGTGCTTATCTTTTTGAGGATGGAGGGGATGTTTTCGAAGAATGCTACAGCTTCATCAATATTCATATCGAGCACATCGGAAATGGATTTGCCCTTGTAGCGTATCTCGAGCGTTTCGCGATTGTAGCGGTTTCCGTTGCATGTGGGGCATTGGATGTGTACATCAGGAAGGAAATTCATCTCGATGGTCTTCAATCCAGCACCTTGGCATTCTTCGCACCTTCCACCTTTAACGTTAAAAGAGAACCTGCCGGGCTTGTATCCCCTGATCTGTGCTTCGGGAACCAAGGCAAAAAGGTTGCGGATATCGGTGAATACCCCTGTATACGTGGCAGGATTGGAGCGTGGAGTACGGCCAATAGGGCTTTGGTCTATTGCAATCACCTTATCAATGTGTTCAACACCGGTTACTTTCCTGTATGGCATTGGAACCTGCTGCGCCCTGAATATTTCACGATTGAGGATAGGGTAAAGTGTTTCGTTGATAAGAGTTGATTTGCCGCTACCTGAAACCCCCGTCACGCATATGAATGTTCCTAGGGGAAAGGTCACGTCAACATCTTTGAGATTATTACCGCTCGCGCCTTTCAGCACCAGTTTCTTTCCATTTCCCTTCCTGAATGTTGTTTTCAACGGAATGAGATGTCCTCCATTCAGGAATGATGCGGTCAATGAATCCTTGGCCAGAAGTTCCTGGGCAGATCCCTGCGCAACGATACGCCCTCCGTGAATGCCCGCTTTCGGTCCAATGTCAATGACCTGATCGGCCGCATCCATCATATCCTTATCGTGCTCGACCACAATGACTGAGTTTCCTGAATCGCGTAGTTTTTTCAGGGCATCTATCAATCGTTGGTTATCACGCTGATGGAGGCCTATGCTCGGTTCATCCAGAATGTAGAGCACACCGACCAACTGGGAACCTATTTGCGTGGCCAACCTTATCCGTTGTGCCTCGCCTCCGGAAAGCGAACGTGCGGGGCGGTCCAACGAGAGGTAATCCAATCCTACATCCAACAGAAACTGAATGCGCGTCTGGATTTCTTTGAGTATTTCTGTGGCTATCAGTTCCTGACGGTCGTCAAACGTTGAAGGCAGTTCTGAGAACCATTTCTGCGTTTCGCTCAGATCCATTGCCGCTACCTCTGCAATGTTCTTTCCGTTGAGTTTGAAGTGCAATGCTTCGGTTTTCAGTCGCGCTCCATTGCATGATGGGCACGCTTCGCGCTGCGTGAAACTACTGGCCCATTTCTGGAGTGATCTGCTGTCTGATTCTTCGTGCTGACGTGAAATGAAGTTGACAATACCTTCGAATGAGAGCGAGTAGCTGCTTGCGCTGGAATTGGTTGCTTTCACCTTCAACACCTCGTTGCTTCCGTACAGGATCACGTTCATCGCCTCTTCCGAAATGTCGGAGATGGGAGTTTTGAGCGTGAATCCGTATTTCTCACCGATGGCTTCCAACTGATTGAAAATCCAGTTGTTCTTGTGTTCGCCTATTGGAATGATACCGCCACGGGAAATGGAAAGCTTGGTGTTCGGGATGATCTTGTCAACCGATATCTCTGATACCGTTCCTAAACCGTTGCATTTGGTACACGCTCCGTATGGTGAGTTGAACGAAAAGAAGTTGGGAGCAGGCTCATCGTAGGCGATTCCTGTTGTGGGACACATCAATGCACGACTGAAGAATCTGACCTTGTCATCGCCTTGTTCCAAGCTCATCATGGAGCCTTTTCCATGCTTCATGGCTATTTGCACAGAATCTGAAAGGCGCTTAGTGCTTTTGTCATCTATCACCAATCTGTCGATGACGATCTCAATATCGTGAACCTTGTATCGGTCCAATTTGATGTTTGAGTCAAGGTCGAGTATTTCGCCATCAACCCTTACTTTTTGGAAACCTTGCCTTTGGATCTGTGCGAAGAGCTCTTTGTAGTGTCCTTTACGGCCTTTTATGACGGGGGCCAGCAGTTGCACTTTTGCTCCGGCAAGGTCTGATCGCAGTATCCGAATGATCTCTTCATCAGAATACTTGACCATTTTCTCTCCGGTGTTGTAGCTGTAGGCCACAGCAGCTCGAGCATAGAGCAGTCGAACAAGGTCGTATATCTCGGTTACCGTACCTACTGTGGACCGTGGACTCCTGTTTGTTGATTTCTGCTCGATGGATATGACCGGGCTGAGACCAGTGATATTGTCTACATCGGGTCGTTCCAATGTACCTAGGAACTGTCGGGCATAGGACGCGAAGGTTTCGATGTATCTTCTCTGACCTTCGGCATAAATGGTGTCGAAGGCGAGGGATGATTTTCCACTGCCGCTTAGTCCTGTTATTACAACGAG
>JBFHEW010000288.1:0-4429 GCA_041583955.1 Bacteroidia bacterium
ATCTGCCCGGGATCGGCAACACCTGGACATCCCGCCTCCGACATGATTCCGACATCCTTTCCTTGCAGAAGCAATTCAATAGGTCTTGAGATCTCATCGCGTCTGGTCCTTTTGTCAAGTAGAATGAGTTCCAGTTGATCAAAATCGCGCTTGCTACCTGTGGAGCGGATGAACCGTCTTGCCGTTTTTTCATTTTCCACTACCAGGTACTCCAACTCATCGATCAAGCGTAGATTCATGCTTGGGAATAAGCGCTCATTGTGGGTTTCGCCCAACGAAACAGGAATAAGGAAGAGCGTTCCGAGGCTCATTTCAATGTTCTGATGAACGCATCGCAGGCATAATCGAGCAATTCGTGAACACGGTCAAATCCGTCATCGTAATACGGATCAGGCACCGACATTCCCTTTACTTCATTCCCGAAATCGAGGATCAGCTGTACTTTGGCCCGGTCATCATCATTACGTGCCAGTTTCAGTACATTCTCCTTGTTTGAAGTGTCCATGACCAGAATATGGTCGAACTTATCGAAATCGGCCACTTTGAAGGGGCGCGAACGCTGACCGGAAATGTCAATATCGTGCAATGACATTTCTGCCATGGCACGTTCGTCAGGCCGCTCGTCACGGTGCCAGTCAGATGTTCCGGCACTGTCTACATAAAGAACAAGGCCCGAGAGTCGGGCCTTGCGTTTAAGGATGCCTTCGGCCATAGGGCTTCGGCAGATATTTCCGAGACAGACCATTAACACGCGAGGTGCTGCCATGGCTCAGGAAAGTTTTATCTTCTTATCGAGGTCGGTGATGTACCCTCTGAATTGCTTGTCGGTCTCAATCAGGTTATTCACCGTTCTGTATGCGTGAAGCACTGTTGCGTGATCTTTCCCTCCGCATTGCGCACCAATGGTGGCCAAAGATGCTTTGGTCATGTTCTTGGCGTAGAACATGGCTATCTGACGGGCCTGTACCACTTCGCGTTTCCGTGTTTTCGACTTCATCAACTCAATTGGCATGTCGAAGTAATCTGAAACCACTTTCTGGATGTAATCGATGCTGATTTCGCGGGCCGTGTTCTTCACGAACTTATCGATCATCTGCTTTGCAAGATCCAGATTGATCGATTTTTTATTCAGAGATGCTTGCGCAAGTAGCGATATGAGTGCGCCTTCCAGTTCTCGGATGTTGGTGGTAATGCTGTAGGCCAAGTATTCCAACACGTCTTCCGGCAGTTCAATGCCATCTTGATAGACCTTTTTCCTGAGAATGGCGATCCTCGTTTCCAATTCCGGAGAAGAAAGGTCGGCTGCCAAGCCCCATTTGAACCGAGAGAGTAGTCGTTGCTCCATACCTTGCATTTCCACCGGAGCCTTGTCGCTGGTCAGAACCAACTGTTTGCCGTTCTGATGCAGGTGATTGAAGATGTGGAAGAATACATCCTGTGTCTTATCCTTACCGGCCAGGAACTGCACGTCATCCATGATCAGTACATCGATCATCTGGTAGAAATGCACGAAGTCGTTATGACTGTTGTTCTTTACGGCATCAATGAACTGATGCGTGAATTTCTCGGAAGAAACATACAGAACGGTCTTGTTCGGATGCTTTTCTTTTATCTCAATTCCGATGGCGTGGGCCAAATGTGTTTTCCCCAATCCAACACCACCATATAAAAGGAGCGGGTTGAAAGCAGTTCCACCTGGTTTGTTGGCAACGGCATAACCTGCAGAGCGCGCCAATCGGTTGCAATCTCCTTCAATGAAATTGTCAAAGTTGTAATTGGCGTTCAGTTGAGATTCAACCTTTACCTTTTTAAGCCCTGGAATGATGAACGGATTGCGGATGGCATCCGAACGTCCAAGGTCCATGGGCATGGTTACCGGTTGGTTCTTGGTTGTGGCGGAGTTTGTCGGTACACGGACAGAGTAGGGTTTACTGTTGTTGTACGCGTTCTCCATGATGATCTGGTACTCCAGACGCCCTTCGGCCCCGAGTTCCTTCTTCACGGTCTTTTTGAGCAAGGAGATGTAGTGCTCCTCCAACCATTCGTAAAAGAACTGGCTCGGCACCTGAATGGTCAATACGTTTTCCTCTAACTTAACAGGAACTATGGGTTCAAACCATGTCCGGTAACTCTGATAAGGTACGTTATCACGTATCACCTCTAGACAATTATCCCATACAACCTTACAGTCTTTCTTCATGCGCTTTAAGTCAACTAGCTAAACGTTAGTGCTTTAGAAATTTCCCCTTCGAAAACGTACTGAAAATCGTGTTTCCGAATCCCTAAATGCGAAGCAAAAGTTGGGAAAAGAAAGGTGAAAAAAAAATGAAAATGGTATTGACTTTACGAAACTTTTGGTGCAATATACGCGCTATCAAAAAGCCCGGAAATCCTATCTATCTGTAGATCAATCCTTCCGAGTTTTATTCCTGCCCAACCCACCTGACAGACCATCACTTTTCGGCCGGCCTTGTTGACGAAAAAAGTGGGCTCGTCCAAGAAGGTATGGGTGTGTCCGCCCAGAATGATATCAACATTCTCGCTGTTTTCGGCTACGAGTTTATCGCACACCCGCTCGGTATCGAAATTGTATTTCTCGGTATTGTAGTCGTATCCCAGGTGTGAGAGGCAGATGACCAGATCGCAATTCTGCTGATTTTTGAGATGAGCGGCCTGGTCGTTCGCTACTGCTAGCGGATCGGTGTACCGGATGTCTCCATATAGTTTTGGATTCACGAGCCCTTCAAGTTGGATACCCAACCCGAAAACCCCGATCCGTAGTCCTCCCTTTTCGAAAACCTTGTTCTTAAGTGTTGATTCGGAGAGTGGGGTTGTGTTCAGTTCGTAGTTTGAATTGATGAACGGGAACTGTGCATGTGGCAGCTGCTTTACCAGTCCGGTGATCCCATTGTCAAAATCATGATTGCCATAGGTGGCGGCATCGTAGCCCATCTCGCTCATGAGTTTGAACTCGAGTTCTCCTCCATAATAATTGAAGTAAGGAGTACCCTGAAAAATGTCGCCACTATCGAAAAGAAGTACGTTTTCCTCCTCCGAGCGTATCTTCTTCACCATTTCGGCCCTTCTCGTAAATCCTCCTAAACCGGGATACTTGCTGTCGGTGGTCGGAAATGGATCGATGCGACTGTGCACATCATTGGTATGAAGAATGGTCAGTTTTACCAGCCCCAACTCATTCAGCCTACACGAGTTCAAACCTCCTATCATGGCCAAAGAAGAACCTGCCAATGCTGTTTGCTTTATGAATTGACGTCTTTTCATCAGAACCGTATCACCGAAATCCTTCCGTCCAACTCGGTGCTGAGCGAGTTGCCGGCCAAGCCTTTTATCCTGAAATCGTCAAGAATGGCATCGCGTATCTTTATTCCAGTTCGTATCCGATGCTTCGGATGGCGGAAGAAGTCCATCCTGTCGCCACCTTCGGCCAAATAGTCGCTTGTTACCACGTATAATAGGTCTTCTTCGTTCAGCTCTTCGCCATCATCGAGGGTGAGGATGGCCTTTTTCCCTGTTCTGTATGAAATGTTCATTCCGGCCACGGGCTGTCCTCCAACCTCCTTCAGATAGGACATCATTTCTTTCACTTTTTCGGGAGAAAGACCGATCACATCCAGTTCATTTTCAAAAGGCATCAGTTCAAATACCTTCCCAACCGTGATGGGACCCTGTGGCAGGTCAACCCGCAGGCCACCGATATTTATGAGGCAGACAAGGGGGCGTACCGAATCGGGCATTTCAATGAGCGCCCGTTCCAGAAGAAGGTCTGCAATAAGGTTTCCCAACGTGCTTTCGGGTATTCCGCGCGTAAGCGTGACATCGTTCTCTACCAGTACGGTGGTCATGCTCAATTCAATGCTATCGCGGTATACGGAGATGATGGACTCCACGCTTTTCTCATCTGCAATGGAATCATTCAATTCAATGGCCCTGTATTCGGCAACCGAACCGGAACAGGCAGCAAGAAACAAGACCATCCATAAAAACCGCATGCTGCAAGTTTAAGCAACGAAATACGAACGGGCCTTATCGTAGATCTAAGAAAATGAAAAGGCAGGCGCCTCACAGAACGGCAAAGTAGGGCGTGCAGGCGATGCAGGATTGAATTCTCTATTTTTCGGCCATGTTTGAGAGCAGCACAACGATCAGAACCCGGTATTCGGAAGTTGACAGGATGGGATATGTCTATTATGGTAATTATGCCACTTATTTCGAGGTGGGCAGAGTGGAGGCCATGCGCGTGCTGGGTATCAATTATCTTGAATTGGAGGAGTCGGGTATCATGATGCCGGTCATCCGTTACGAGATCGATTACAAGAAGCCCGCATTCTATGATGAGGTGTTGACCATTGTGACGCGGGTGAGGGAAGTTCCAAGGTCGCGCATCACATTCGAATATGAAACAAGGAAC
>JBFHEW010000289.1:0-4408 GCA_041583955.1 Bacteroidia bacterium
ACACGACCTCCACCTCTCAGCAAAGGGCTTTTGATATCCCCGAAACGAGCACCTCCAGATCCTTTCTGCTTTCTGATCTTACGTGTACTACCACGTACTTCAGAACGCTCTCGTGAGCTGCTTGTTCCTTGGCGCTGATTGGCCAAATATTGCTTTACATCAAGGTAAATGGCATGCTCGTTCGGTTCTACACCGAAAACATCCTTGCTCAACTTCACTTTTTTGGAAGTTGCCTTACCTGCTCTATCTACTACTGCTAATTCCATTATTACTTCTCTACAATAATGTATGATCCCTTTGCTCCTGGAACAGCTCCGCTCAACACGAGTAGATTTCTCTCTGCGTCAATTGCCATCACCTGAAGATTCTGAACTTTAACTCGCTTATCACCGGTCTGCCCAGCCATTCTCAATCCCTTGAATACACGTGCAGGATAAGAACAAGCTCCAATGGCTCCTGGGTGACGCTGTCTGTTGTGCTGTCCGTGAGTTGCCTGGCCTACACCACCGAAGTTGTGACGCTTTACAACACCTTGGAATCCTTTTCCTTTCGACTTGGCAACAACATCAACATACTCACCAGTGGCGAAGATGTCTGCAACACCTAGGTTCGCACCGAGGCTGATGCTTTCGTCAAACTGGGTGTAACCATGCGTTGTTCTGAACTCGACCAACTTGCGCTTTGATTCGCACTTCGCTTTCTTGAAATGTCCTTTCAATGCTGCAGTGGTGCGTTTATCGCTTCGCTCACCGGTTCCTACCTGAACGGCTGTGTAGCCATCGGTCTCAACCGTTTTCAGTTGAGTGACAGTACAAGGCTCTATTTCAAGCACGGTACAGGCAACGTTCTTGCCTGTCTCATCGTACAAGCTCGTCATTCCTATTTTCTTTCCTATAAGTCCAGACATGACCTAATTTTTTTCTGGTTAACCCTAACGTTATACTTTGATCTCTACCTCAACTCCACTAGGCAATTCCAGTTTCATCAAGGAATCAACTGTTTTTGCAGTACTGCTGTAGATGTCCAATAGTCTTTTGTAAGAACTGAATTGGAACTGCTCTCTCGACTTCTTGTTAACGTGTGTTGAACGAAGTACGGTGTAGATCTTCTTGTGTGTTGGTAACGGAATCGGACCACTTACAATGGCTCCGGTAGCTTTTACCGTTTTAACGATCTTATCCGCGCTCTTGTCAACCAAGTTGTGGTCGTACGATTTGAGCTTTATTCTTATTCTCTGTGTCATGATCCTTTTATCAGACTATTAGCTTACTTTTTCTCCTTTTACTCGTGCAATAACCTCCTCAGAGATGTTCTTTGGACATGGCTCGAAGTGATCGAACTCCATGGTAGATGTTGCTCTACCTGATGTGATGGTTCTCAATTGAGTCACATATCCGAACATTTCAGAAAGTGGAACAAGGCATTTGACCACCTGCGAAGCGCCACGGCTATCCATTCCCTGCATCTGACCACGTCTTCTGTTAAGGTCGCCCATAACGTCTCCCATGTTCTCTTCTGGGGTAACCACCTCCACTTTCATGATCGGCTCCAAAAGAACCGGGTTTGCTTTTCTCGCAGCTTCCTTGTAACCGATCTGCGCGCAGATCTCAAACGAAAGTGCATCCGAGTCAACTGCGTGGAACGAACCATCGTTCAGTGTGACTTTAAGCGTGTCCATTTTGAATCCTGCAAGAACACCATTGTTCATGGCCATCTTGAATCCTTTCTCAACAGAAGGGATGAATTCGCGAGGGATGTTACCACCACTGATCTTATTCTCAAACTGAAGACCTTCGCCAACGAAATCGGCATCAACAGGTCCCAATTCAAATTGAATATCAGCGAACTTACCACGACCACCAGACTGCTTCTTGTATACCTCGCGGTGAGAAACCTTGGTTGTAATGGCTTCCTTGTAGGTTACCTGTGGTGCTCCCTGATTACATTCTACCTTGAACTCTCGCTTGAGACGATCGATAATGATCTCCAAGTGAAGCTCACCCATACCAGAGATGACTGTCTGACCGGAATCCTGGTCAGTATGTACTTGGAAGGTTGGATCCTCTTCGGCCAATTTACCGAGAGCAACTCCTAATTTATCCATATCGGCCTGTGTCTTAGGCTCAATGGCCAATCCGATAACAGGCTCTGGGAACTTCATTGATTCCAGTACGATCTGATGCTTCTCATCGCACAGGGTATCTCCGGTTTTGATGTCCTTGAAACCAACAGCGGCACCGATATCTCCAGCTTCGATGAATGGGATGGAGTTCTGCTTGTTAGCGTGCATCTGGAAGATACGTGAGATACGCTCTTTCTTCTGAGTACGTGCGTTGAACACATAAGAACCAGCATCCAATCTACCTGAGTAGGCTCTGAAGAAGGCCAAACGACCAACAAACGGGTCGGTAGCGATCTTGAACGCCAACGCTGCGAATGGCTCGCTTGCAGATGGCTTACGCGAAATAGGCTCGTCTGTATCTGGATCTGTTCCGGTGATGTTCTCCATGTCAAGCGGGCTTGGCATCAACTCCATCACGTAATCGAGCATGGTCTGAACTCCCTTGTTCTTGAAGGCAGAACCACACAACATTGGAATAACCTTATTGGCAACACATGCTTTACGCAATGCCGCGATAACCTCTGCCTCGGTAATAGATGCTGGGTCTTCGAAATACTTCTCCATGAGCGTATCATCGAAATCTGCAACAGACTCCAACAACTTCTCTCTCCACTCATCCACCTCATCTTTCATGTCGGCCGGAATCTCCACCTCTTTAAAGGTCATTCCATGATCATCCTCGTTCCATACCATTGCTCGGTAGTAAACAAGGTCAACCACTCCTTTGAAGGTCTCTTCTGCACCGATAGGCAATTGCAACGGAACGGCATTACCACCCAACATTTCGCGAACCTGACCGACAACCTTCAAGAAATCAGCACCGGAACGGTCCATCTTGTTTACGAAACCAAGTCTGGTCACATTGTAGTTATCAGCCAACCTCCAGTTGGTCTCTGATTGTGGCTCAACACCATCAACAGCAGAGAAAAGGAACACAAGACCATCCAATACACGCAACGAACGGTTAACCTCAACCGTGAAGTCAACGTGTCCTGGGGTGTCGATGATGTTGATCTTATAGTTATCGTCCTTATACTTCCAGAAACAAGTGGTTGCAGCAGAAGTAATGGTGATACCACGCTCCTGTTCCTGCTCCATCCAGTCCATGGTGGCAGCACCATCATGCACCTCTCCTATCTTGTGGTTCACACCAGCATAGAAAAGGATACGCTCGGTAGTAGTTGTCTTACCCGCATCGATGTGAGCGGCAATACCGATGTTCCTTGTATATCTTAAGTCAGCCATTTTTCTTCTACTACCTTATTAGAATTTGAAATGAGAGAAAGCCTTATTCGCTTCTGCCATTCTCAAAGTATCTTCTTTCTTCTTGTATGCTGCACCTTCTTCTTTAGCAGCTGCAATGATCTCAGACGCCAATTTTCTGGCCATTGATTTATCATTACGCTTCTTGGCATACATGATCATCCAAGTGATTCCCAACGCCAATTTTCTCTTTGGTCGAACTTCAATTGGAATTTGGAATGTAGAACCACCTACTCTTCGGCTCTTCACCTCAACAGGGGGCATGATATTGTTCAAGGCTTTCTTGAACACATCCAATCCGTTCTCCTCTTCTCCAGACTTTTCATCAACGATAGCGATGGCATCGTAGAATACGTTGAGCGCAACGCTTTTCTTACCATCAACCATAAGGCTGTTCACGAAACGTGTTACCAACGTATCCTTGAATTTAGGATCCGGAACAAGTTCTCTTTTCTTAGGAATCGACTTTCTCATTGTCTATAGGACTCTATATGCTTATTTCTTAACCTTAGGACGCTTGGCTCCATACTTAGAGCGACCTTGTTTTCTGTCACCGACACCAGCGGTATCAAGTGCACCTCTTACAATGTGGTAACGAACACCTGGAAGGTCTTTTACCCTTCCTCCTCGCACCAACACAATAGAGTGCTCCTGTAGGTTATGACCCTCACCACCGATGTAAGAGTTCACCTCTTTACCATTGGTAAGTCGAACCCTCGCTACTTTTCTCATAGCTGAGTTCGGTTTCTTTGGAGTGGTTGTATATACTCTAATACAAACACCTCTTCGTTGCGGACAGGAATCCAAAGCAGCCGATTTACTTTTGTTAGTAATCGTCTTTCTTCCGTTCCTTACAAGCTGCTGAATCGTAGGCATAGCGCGGCTTTCGTTGATTTTTAGTTCAATACCCTATTATTTAAGGGTCGGCAAAAGTACAAACTTGTTGACGAAAAACAAGCGGAAATAGATTAAATGCAAAATCTTTTTCTCACAAGGGCTTTTTAGAATGAAATGTTAATAAAA
>JBFHEW010000290.1:0-4401 GCA_041583955.1 Bacteroidia bacterium
GCTTTCGTTGATTTTTAGTTCAATACCCTATTATTTAAGGGTCGGCAAAAGTACAAACTTGTTGACGAAAAACAAGCGGAAATAGATTAAATGCAAAATCTTTTTCTCACAAGGGCTTTTTAGAATGAAATGTTAATAAAACCAAACTCGCGGAATCTGTGTTCCGCTGGGTTGTTTCGTTGAACCAGAAAAGATCATGAGACGTTTTCGGTTGACCCACTTCACCCTCAATCTATTTTTCCGTCAGGCAATATCCATCGATAAAAAAAGCCCCTTCAAGGAGGGGCTTTCTTACTGTTTACTTCAGGGTGCTTATCGGATAAGCGTCACATCTCCCTTAAACTCATACTTGGTCACTTTATCTCCATCCACGCCTTTGGCAGTGATAACGAAGAAGTAGGTACCGTTAACAAGTTCGAGTCCGCTTGTTGAGCGACCATCCCAACCTGCAAGCGGCTGTGTCCAGTCGTATACCTTTTCTCCCCAGCGGTTGTATATCTCTCCTTTGAAATCGTAGATGTTTCTGATTTCGAATGGGAAGAAGTTGTTCTGTATAGGATCGATAGGGAACATATCGTTGATGCCATCACCGTTAGGGGTGATAACGTTAGGCACTCTGATGTACGAGGTCGGCTCCACATAGATGCCATTTGCTAACGCAAGTGTGTCTGAACATCCGGTCACATCATTGTAAGCCACCAACGTCAGCGTGAATGTTCCCGAGTCTGCATATAAGTACTGGAACGGATCGGTATTGAAGGTGGTGAAGGTGTTTCCATCTCCGAAGATCCACTCGTAGGCCGTTCCACCTTGCGAGAGGTTGGTGATGGCGATATCCAGTGGCTGAAGACCTGTCTCAGGGCTTAGGCTGAAATCGGCAACCAACGGATTCAAAGGTGGGTCGATGGTGGCCTGCGCCTGAGCTGTACAACCGTAAGCATCGGTAACGGTAACGGTGAATGTACCTGCACCCAGATCAATGGCCGTACTTCCCGTTTGTCCGCTAGGGTCGTTCCATGCATAGCCGTAAGGCAATGTTCCGCCCGTTACCTGTGTTTCGACCACACCGTCTTCCGAATAATCGCACGTGATCGGGGTGACTGACGTAACGGTAACAATAAGTGAATCCGGCTCGGTGATATTGACATTCAGCCATTGTGCGGTACATCCATTGGCATCTGTAACCTCTACCGAATAGGTTCCAGGGGCCAGACCACCAGCAAGGGCAGTGGATTGACTGGAAGGGTCGTCCCATATGTAGGTATAGCCCGGTGTTCCACCCAGAACACTTATTTCAGCCTGCCCGTCTGACGCCCCGTTGCATGTTACATTCTGCTGCTGTACAAGCGACAATACGATAGGCAGCGGCTGCTGCACGAGGATATTCTGCAATTCGGCCACGCAATTGTTGGCATCCGTCACTGTCAAAGAATACGAGCCTGCTCCGATACCCGTTAGCGGGTTTCCCGCCACGGCATTCGGGTTCCAACTATAAGTATAGCCGGGCGTACCACCGGAAACAATGGCCAAGATGCTCGCATCCGTGGCTCCGTTACAACTGGCGCTATCAATATCCACCGCAACAGAAATGGCAGGTGCCTGCGTAATGGTGACCGTACCATTGGCCGTGCACAGATTGGCATCTGTAACCACTACGTTGTAAGTGCCTGCCGATAGACCGGTAGCACTTGCAGAAGTCTGCAAGTTCGGGTCATCCCATTGATAGGAATAGGGAGCAGTACCTCCAATACCTGTTACCAACGCAATTCCGTTGCTACCGCCATTGCAGGAAACCTGTTGGTTCTGAACAGCAAGCGCGTTGAGCACTGCTGGCTGGGGAATCACCACTGTCAACGTTGTATCGCACGTTTGAGATGAAGATACGGTCACGTTCCAACTTCCGGCAGGAAGGTTGGATGCAGTGGCTGACGTTTGCAGAAGCGGGTCGTTCCACGCATAGGTCAGACCTACTCCGTTGGCGTTCACCGTTGCCTGACCATCGGAAAGTCCGAAGCAGCTTACTGTCTGGTCAACCGTAACGGTGGCTGCAAATGGCTGAGGTTGCCCGATGACTGCAGTTCCTGTGGCCACGCATCCATTGTTGTCGGTAACCTGCACATCCCATGATCCACTCGGAAGGTTGGTGGCTGTTGCCGTTACTTGATTCTGAGGGTCGTTCCACTGGTATGTATAAGGTGCAGTTCCTCCAAGGCCTACCGCAGAAGCCTCGCCAGTACTGAATGAATAGCAATCGGCATCGATGGTACCGAAAACCTGTGCTGTCAACACATCAGGCTGAGGTACAACCACCGTTTCCACAACTTCACACATATTCGCATCCACAACGGTCACCTCGTACGAACCGGCCGGAAGACCACTGGCTGTAGCAGCGTTACCTCCTATCGGAGACCATGAATAGGTGAAAGGTGCCAAACCACCATTGACCACCACACTTGCCGAGCCATCTGACAGACCGAAACAGCTCACACTATCAATAGAAGAAGTAAGTGTGGGTGCTACAATGCCTGGTATATCTCCCAAATGGTAGGTGCCGCTGGCAGCTGCGCCACCAAAACCGTTTCCACCATTGATCAGGATACTGGCACTGATGGTATTTGATTGACATGGGTTCTGAAAGATCTTGATACGCCCACCGGATGCACCGCCACCGAGATTACCGGCCGTACCCGCGTTGGAATTACCGCTGTTACACCCGCAAGCACAGAGAAAACTGGAATACGTACAACCGGGATGACCTGCACCTCCGGCTCCACCGGTTCCGCCATTACCTCCAATGGCACGCAATGTACCGGTAACGTTGGCAACTCCTTGAGCACGGATGAAGATACCTCCACCTGAACCACCACCGGCTCCGCCTCCACCTCCTGCTCCTGACGCATAGGTACGCTCATCGCAGCCGTTACATCCATCTGTACAGCAATCGGTGGTCGTACCTCCGACACCCCCAACTCCTCCTGCTCCACCTACTTGTCCGTTGACAGAGATATTCCCGGCCACGGTTAGGTTTCCGGTTGCGTAAAGACCAACAAGTCCACCACCGGCACCACCGGCAGCTCCGGCCGTGCCGTTACCTGCGCTCTTTCCACCACCACCTGCTCCGGCACCACCGGATCCAAGGGCAATGTCAGTACCACTTAGCGTACCGTAGGCCGTTCCAAGAGCACCTCCTGCACCTCCGGTTCCGGAAGATGCACTGGCACAACCCGAAAGGCTCATACCTGAAAAGTTACCTGAATTATAAGGAGCACCGTTACCACCAACACCGCCTGCATTGGCAGCACCGCCATAGGACCCACCTGCCGCGCCTCCGGCACCTCCTGAACCTCCAACAAACCCGTAAGTGTCACCAAAATTGCCGCAACGTTGTTTCGGACCAGCTCCAAGTGTACCGCCCGCACCCGAAGTACCCGAGCCAGGTCCTGCACCGGCAGCTCCAGCAGCGCCACCATTAACACTTATCACCAGACAGTTGTCCTTATCGACACAACCCGTCAGGGCACCGACATTGCTACCTGCAGTGGCCCCGGCTCCTCCGGCCCCACCGATAAAACCTGCTCCATCTCCAATGATGTCGCCAATGACCTCTATGTTGGTTGCGTTGATGATGAGCTCACCGCAGCCTCCTGAGGAATAGGGTGTAACGGTTACCACTACGCCCGGCTCGACCCTGAAAAGTCCCGTGATATTATAAGTGCCTGACAGGGATGTATTGGACGATATGATCAGATCTCCTGTAATAGGAGTCGTGCCGCATTGGGCAAATATCTTGGCATCGGGAGCAAAAAAAACGAGCGTGAGTAAAGCGAAGAGATAGATTTTTCTCATGGAATGTAATATATCACCTATTGATAGGGTTGTGACACAAGAGGCAAAGCTATGATTTTTAGAAAGATGCAACACTATTATCCATCAGCATAAAACGTGTTGAAAACGGTAGCATTTTCAACAAAAACCATGTCGTTGACCATCGTACGATTCCTAATTTTGCCATGACATGAGCTATTTAGACGAATTGAACGAAGAGCAGCGCAAAGCTGTGGAACAGTTGGAAGGACCTGTGATGATCATTGCCGGGGCGGGGTCGGGCAAAACGCGCGTTCTCACCTACCGGGTTGCCCATCTCATCAATAACGGTGTCGACCCATTCAATATCCTCGCTCTGACCTTTACAAACAAGGCTGCGAAGGAGATGCGGTCAAGAATTGAGACGATGGTTGGACGGGAAGCCCGGAATATCTGGATGGGTACGTTCCACTCGGTCTTTGCCAAGATCCTGAGGGTTGAAAGTGAACGCATCGGTTATCCATCCAACTTCACCATTTACGATACGGCAGATTCGAAGAACCTGATAAAGGCCATTCTGAAGGAAGAGGCGCTGGA
>JBFHEW010000291.1:0-4394 GCA_041583955.1 Bacteroidia bacterium
CTCAATGGCGCTGTGAAAGGTGAAACAATCTTCCGCGGTATAGTCGAAGCGCCCTAAAGCATCCATCTTGTAATCCCGGAAATTGGCATGATCGGCCTGTTGAGCCACTTTATGTCTTAGACGGACGAGTTCGGTATAGAGCTGATCGAGTTCCTTGGCCTTGCCTAAACGGGCCTCATTCACCTTGGCGTAAATGGTTTTCCTCAATTCGCGGTCGGTATCCTTCAGGAAACTCTGCGCCATTTGCAATGTGAGCTTCTGTCCTTCGTGCTCAATGCTCATGGCCCCTGTTATCATTCCGTACTTCTGCTGCATCTGTTGCAGGCTGGTGAAGAGCGGAATACTCTCCTCGCGGTAAAGCTTGATCTGCATTTTCAAACTACGCAGGAAAATGGCGTATTTCTCTTTATCCAGTTCGTTGTAGAACGGTGAATCGAGCAGTTTTCGATTGAACTTATCGGAGTAGGGAGATGCTTTCGGGTCAATCTCTGTCACCATGAAATCGAACGCCTTTGCGTACTCTTCATTCGTGGTGTCGATGTTCATCCGGATGTAGCGCCATGCGGTCTCTTCGCTCAGCACTGCTTCGATCTCGCTCAGGTCCTTGAGCCACTCTTCGAGTTCATTTACGCTAGAGATGTTACGTTCGAGCAACTCTTCGAATATCGGTTCAAGCGTCTTCCAATTTCGAACGCAGAATTCCTCCGCCAAGTATCTTCTTACTGGGCGAACGGGTATTACAGCTTCCTTTTGCATATGTTTATTATTTCTTCACCTTCTTGGTCGACCCCTTCTTTCCTTTGGGTTCTGACTTAGGCTTTGGTGTTTCTGCTTTCTCTGCCTTGGCAGTTTTTGCAGGTGCTTTTTCCTTTGCCGGCTTAGCCGCCTTTTCTTCCTTCTTCGCTTCCTTTTCTTTAAGAAGACCTTTTTCTGCTAATAGGTTATACCAGACGAAGAGTTTCTTCAGGTCGGAATTGTATACGCGTTCCTTATCGTAGTTGGGAAGAACAGAGGCAAGGAAATCGCTCAATTCCTTGATGGATGCCTTCTTCGGATCGGGCCCAGGCTTTCCAGCGGTTTTTTTGAACAGCAGTCCGAAAACTTCGCTCAACGGCACATCGTCTGCATCTGTGTAAATGCTGATGTCTTCCAGAGCCAATATCTTCTGAGACGCGTAGGCTGGCATGCGCTTTCCGTCCAATAAAGACTCCACTACCAAGCCTGATTTCATTTGGCTGATCATTTTGAACAACCCCGGATAACCTCCGATTGAAAGAATTCCACTAAGATCCATCTAAAAAAAGTTTGTGCAAAAGTAAGTATTCCGCATACGACCGTGTTTGAACCCATCTGCAATTATCAACATGGAACATTATTCCGATAAACGGCACGGTTTTACGTAGCTTCGTTCCTATGATGATTCGCTTCATGATAGCACTTCTGTCCGTGCTCAGTTCCAGCGCCTCTGCCCAGGAACTGAAACTGACCAATACCATAAAAGGCACATTCGATTATATGACCACCGACCATATCGGAAGGTTGTATCTGGCCAAAGGCCACGAACTTTTCGTGTATTATTCAGATGGCCAGCTCAAATATCAATTCAGCGACCTCAGCCGTGGAGTCATCACCCATTTGGACACCCGTAATCCGATGAAGCTTCTGCTGTTCTATCCGATCTACGGACAGATAGCTTTGCTCGACAACACGCTGAGCCGAACACGGGAAAACATCAACCTGAGCAATTTAGGACTGGAACTGGCGCAATTGGCATGCGCTTCGTTCGACAATGGGTTCTGGGTGTACGATCCGGTAAGTTTCCGCTTGGTACGCTACGATCAGGGCCTTAAGGTGACCAACGAGGTTTCTAACGTGAACCAATTGGTCGGTGCCGAGATAAACCCGAATCAGCTGATAGAATTCGAAAATTGGCTTTACCTCAACGACCCAGACCATGGCGTGTTCGTGTTCGATTCTTTCGGAACCTACTCGAAACTGATTCCGATAAAAGGTGCCGAGCGGATACAGGTACGCGAAAACGGTATCTTCCTCGAATTCGAAAACAAACTCATCAAGTACGACACACGGAATTTTGAGCAGGCGGAGATCATTCTTCCTGTGGATGAATTCGTGGCGCTAAGCATCGAGAAGAACCGACTTTACGTGATGCAGAAAAACCAGGTTCTGATATTTGCGATGGAGAAATAAAATCGCATTCAACTTACCCGATCAACCATCAAAGTTCTGTTTGGGTTCGTACTTTCAATTGCTAATTTTGACCGTCCATGTCACAACCAAAACACATTGCAGTAGCTGGGAATATCGGAGCTGGGAAGACCACCCTTACCGAACTCCTTGCCAAACATTATAAGTGGGAACCGCAGTACGAAGCTGCAGACGAAAACCCGTATCTGAACGACTTTTACGAAGAGATGCAGCGTTGGTCATTCAACCTGCAGGTCTATTTCCTCAATTCGCGTTTCCGACAGGTAATGGAGATAAAGAATGGTAACAAAACGGTGATCCAGGATCGCACCATTTTTGAGGACGCGCACATTTTTGCGCCCAACCTCCATGCCATGGGACTGATGACAAGTCGTGATTTTGAGAACTACCAATCGCTATTTGAGTTGATGAATGCATTTGTGGGACCTCCCGACCTGCTCATCTACCTGCGTGCATCCATTCCGACATTGGTGAACCAGATACAGAAGCGCGGGCGCGCCTACGAAGAGACCATCCGTTTGGATTATCTGAAAAGACTGAACGAGCGTTACGAAGCTTGGATCAGCACGTATGACCAAGGGAAACTACTGGTGATTGAAGTGGATGAGAACAACTTCTCAGAAAATCAGGAAGACCTAGGTAAGATCATCACCCGGATCGATGCCGAAATAAACGGCCTGTTCTAAGGAATCAACAACTTCAGTGTGTCGTACTGCTTTCCACCCTCCATTCTGAGGGCGTAGATGCCTGTGCTCAATCCGCTATGCGCAACACGTAACTCACCTGAGGCGGTACCTGCACGTACCATTCGGCCATTGATATCGAACAATTGCCATGTTCTGACGGAATTCCCTAGTGTTCTGATGACGTGCGCATCGGCATGTGTTTCTACTACCAGATCACCGCTTGGTGGTAAATCGCCCACGGCAGATGCTCCGTACGTGACCGCCTGATAGGCATTTATCCTACCATAGCCCAACTCGTAACTCCAATTACCGGCTTCCTTCCAAGTTGAATAATCGTAGCCTCCAACTTTCTCGCAGGTAAGGGCGAGCACCTTACGCGCCAACCATTGTGGCAGATCGGGCGTGTGCGAGAGAATGAGTCCCATGGTTCCGGCAGCATTCGGACAGGCAGCTGATGTACCGTTGAAAGTGTTGTAGTATTCGGTAGAATGGAATCCGTTGGCACCTAGCATATCAATGGTTGTAATGCGCACGCCAGGGGCACTCACATCTAATCCTTCGCCCCAGTTTCCGGCCCACCAGCTTTCACCATCGCACGAGGTAGGAGTCTTATGCTCGTCACACATACTGGTAGCTCCAACTGCAATGGTCTTATCATATCTGGCCGGCCATAACGGAATGGTATCGGTAATGCCGTCATTGCCGCTCGAGAACAGCATGGGAACGCCTAGGCCGCCACGTGCGTTCTCCACCACTTCGTCAATCACCGCGTTGACCAATGTATCTGAACCCGGATAAAGGGCAAGGAGGATATCAGGAACAGCCCACGAGTTGGATGAGACGTCAATATCGGCCTGGGCCTGCCATCCCATCGCATTCAGGAAGAATTGGGTTTCGGACCACGGCTGAACTTCCCCAAGAATAACCTCATAATTGAACACCCGTACTGGCACGACCTTGCAATCTTGACAAACTCCTGCCACACCGATGTTGTTATCGGTACTTGCTGCAGCTATACCTGCACAGGCGGTTCCATGACCATCGCTCGAGAAATTCGGGGTGGGATACCCGTTGGTGGAATCTCCCATTGCATCAAACCCCGGAAGCAGCTTGCCGAGCAATTCAGGATGAAGTGTGTCCACTCCACTGTCGATAATGGCAATGGTAATGTCAGCGCTACCGGTTGTAATGGCCCACGCGGCTTCTACGTCCATATCAGCACCGATAACTCCATTACCCTGAATGGAAGAACCATCGTTCTTCAAATGCCATTGCCTGTTGAATCGTGGGTCGTTCACAGAACAATCCGCTACAGAATGAACCAGATTGGGGCTTACTGTGGCAAACAAGCCTGTTGCACGCAACGCTCCAACGGCTTCTATGGTGTTCATTGAGAATTTGTTGGTACGAAGCTCAACGATACTTGGCGTGAACCTATCGGGACCCACCACCTCAATACCAAGCCTATCAGCCTCACGCTGC
>JBFHEW010000292.1:0-4387 GCA_041583955.1 Bacteroidia bacterium
GATGATTGGGTTGGCAATGAAGAACTGCTTGCAAGTGCCGATGTGGCCATCGAATTCTCCATGCCACACAGTGTGGTGAGCAATATTTTCAGGTGTTTTGATGCCGGCACACCCGTTGTTGTAGGAACAACCGGTTGGTTCGGACAGTTGGATCACGTAAAGGAGGTCTGCTGGAAACACAACCGTTCCATCCTCTATGCATCCAATTTCAGCGTTGGGGTGAATCTGTTCTTCGAGGTGAATAAAATGCTCGCCAGGCTCATGAATGAACACGAAGATTATCGTGTATCCATTGAAGAAACACACCATACGGCCAAGGTTGACGCACCGAGTGGTACCGCCATCTCGTTGGCGAATGACATCATAGACCGACTGGATGCTAAGAACGTTTGGGTCAACAAACGATCTGAAAAGGATTACGAGTTGGAAATAATCTCATACAGAAAGGAAGATGTGCCGGGCACGCACGTGGTCAAATACGAATCTGAGATTGACAGTATCGAGCTTACTCATACGGCCAAGAGCCGTGTTGGATTTGCAAAAGGAGCTGTTCTTGCTGCAGAATGGTTGGCCAATAAGAAGGGCGTGTTCACTATGAGTGACCTCATAAAGGATGTTAAGTTCGAAGGGTTTGCTAAATAAATCCTCATCAGATCAGTTACTTCGCGCATGAATTGGAAATTTTGGAAGAAAGAGAAGCCCGCCAAAAAGAAAGGCTTTGTAAGGGAATGGGTTGATGCCATCGTGTTTGCGGT
Organism: Bacteroidia bacterium; assembly: GCA_041583955.1. Lineage (GTDB taxonomy): Bacteria > Bacteroidota > Bacteroidia > UBA10329 > UBA10329 > UBA10329. Next base: position 756 of record JBFHEW010000292.1, read on the forward strand.
CATTGCCGCAACCATCATCAGGTTGTTCCTCATTGAGGCATATACCATACCTACATCGTCAATGGAAAAATCGCTGCTCATTGGCGATTTCCTTTTTGTAAGTAAGGTGAGTTATGGACCGAGAATACCAAATACCCCATTGGCATTTCCGTTTGCCCATCACACCATGCCAGGTACACGTGACATGAAATCCTACCTCGAATGGATCAAGTTGCCATACATGAGATTGCCAGGATACACATCCATCAAGAACAATGACGTGGTCGTGTTCAACTATCCGATGGAAGGATTCCGCCCTGTTGACAAGCGTGAGAACTACATCAAGCGATGCGTGGCCATTCCGGGCGATGTGTTGGAGGTAAGAGAAAGCGTGCTTTACATCAATGACCAAGTGGCAGACCAGCCGGAGAAGAGTCAGACATCCTATAATGTGAAAACAGATGGAACCGGATTCAATCAATTGGTTCTTCGGAAGTTCGATATTACTGAAGGTGGCAGGGTGTCCAATCAAGGAGATTTCACCCTCACCATGACAAAGGAGGCCCAAGAGAACATTGCGAAATTGAACAATGTGATTTCCGTTGAGCCTTCCATCTCCGAAAAGGGTGTGTATGCAGAATACATCTTCCCGAACTCAGACGCAGAACTCAAATCAACCAAAAGCAAGAAGTTCTTTTGGAATGTTGATAATTTCGGTCCTATCACCATCCCTAAAAAAGGAGATACGGTAGCGCTCTCAACAGAAAACCTGCCTATTTACGAAAGGCTGATCGCATTTTACGAGCAGAACGATCTGAAGATCGAAGAGGATAGGATCTACATAAATGGCCTCGAAACCGATTCTTACACGTTCAAGATGGATTACTACTTCATGATGGGAGACAACCGTCATAATTCAGCCGACAGCCGTTTCTGGGGATTCGTTCCAGAGGATCATATCGTTGGAAAGGCCGTATTCATCTGGCTTTCAGTGGACAAGGATGCCACCAAGTTCTTCGAGAAGATACGTTGGAAGCGAATATTCAATCTCATCGATTGAACCCATCCTGAACCTTCAGCACGCATCAGCGTTCCTACCATAGCTACATCAGTCTGTGCGAGGCATTACCGTACATTCACAAGTTTTGTGAAAACACGGTTTAGCATGGCATCATTTTGGCCATATTAGCGTTCAACGACAAGAAAAACAGTTTAAGCATGAGAAAAGTGACCATGTTGATCCTCGTGTTCGGGTTCATGACCCAGAACATACTGGCACAACGAACCATCAAGGAAGAATACAAACTCAAGTTCGATGATGTACTGAACCTGATGGAGACCAAATATGTCGAGCACCCCGAGTTTGACCGTCTTATTGATGAGGCCATTGTGGCCATGGTGAAGGAGTTGGACCCGCATAGCGAGTACATGACCGCAGAGGAGTACAAGAAGATGAGCGAACCGCTTACCGGTAATTTCGAAGGGATCGGAGTGCAGTTCAATATTCTGAGAGACACCATAGCTGTTGTGTCGCCCATTTCGGGAGGACCATCTGAGAAACTTGGGATCCGGTCTGGCGACAAGATCGTTGAGATCGAAGACACCGTTGTTGCCGGCATCGGCATCACCAACAACGATGTCATCAATAAACTCCGTGGCGATAAGGGTACCAAGGTGCGCGTTAAGATCTACAGACGTGGAGTGAAGGACCTCATAGAATACACCATCGTACGGGATAAGATCCCTATCTACAGTGTGGATGCTTCGTACATGCTAAAGGACGATATCGGTTACATCAAGGTGAATCGGTTCTCGCAGACCACCATGGATGAGTTTTACGAAGCCTTGGACGAACTGGAGCCGTTGGGAATGAAGAATCTCGTGCTCGATCTCAGGGGTAATTCGGGTGGATATCTGAATACGGCCATCGAGCTTTCTGACGAATTCCTAGGAGATAAAAGCCTCATTGTCTATACCGAAGGGGTTTCCAACCCAAAGCGTGAAAGCTATGCAACATCCAAGGGGCGTTTCCAAAAAGGGAAGCTGGTTGTGCTTATCGATGAGGGTTCTGCTTCGGCAAGTGAAATCGTGTCCGGTGCAGTACAGGATCACGACCGCGGACTCATCATTGGTAGAAGGTCGTTCGGCAAAGGGTTGGTTCAGCGTCCGTTCAAACTGCGTGATGGATCCACCCTCAAACTTACCACCGCCAGATACTACACGCCTTCCGGACGTTGCATTCAGCGTCCTTATGAAGAAGGAAACGAAGAGTACCGCAAGGAAGGGCAGCGCAGACGGGATAATGGAGAGTTGTTCAGCATGGATAGCATTCATGTGGATGATCATCAGGAGTATTTTACAGACAATAAGCGTAAGGTTTACGGTGGAGGCGGGATTCTGCCGGACATCTTCATTCCGCTCGATACGAGCGAGAACTCAGAGTTTCTTCGCGATCTGTTGAGCAATGGTCTGTTCTTTCAATTCATCAATGAGTATGTTGATGCCAACAGGGACCAGCTCAATGCCAAGTATCCTGACTTTGAAACCTTCGATGCCAACTTCATGATCGAAGGTGAATTCTTAGATAACTTCTTTGCGTTTGCCGAGAATGAGATGAAACCGAAGGATGATAAGAAGAAAACAACAGTGTCGGAATTGGAGGGAGATGAAGAACTTGAAGTCGTTGACCCGAAGAAAGCGAAGACCGAGGAGAAGGATTTTGCTTCAAGGAAGGCGGAAGGAATGGAGGTGTCCGGTCACATCATCAGAACGCGCTTAAAGGCCTTGTTGGCTAGAACGCTGTGGCAAACAGAAGCATTCTTCAGGGTGTTCAATGCAGAGGACGATGCCGTTGTAAAGGCCATTGAATCCATTGAAGACAAGACCTTCAGGAAATTCAAATTATCGTACAACTGAGACTGAATCAAAAAAGGCCCGAGAGGGCCTTTTTTAATGTTTCAACGAATGGGGTCAGGTGTCATTTGGGATGATAGATCATCTCGGCATTGGCAAAGATCTCCTCTTTGTTCAAGGTCATGCGCTTCGTCTGTTGGTTCACGTATAGTTCCATCTGATCATCGTAGTGCTTAGACCATTCGCGGTTAGATGCTCCGTATGGATGTAGTGTTTCCAGCGAAACCTCTTCGCCATCTTTCCACTGTGCGAATTGCACATACGAATCGGCTACAAAGGTTTTGAACCTTCCGTTCGTGTATGGCATGTTGTAATTGGCGGCCAGAACATCTGCAAAGCCGTTCACGCCATATTCCTTTTCGCCCCGTACGTGTACTTGCAATTCTCCAAGCGTCACATCAAGTGTCTTGAAATACTCCATCAGGTGATTGTTGGCGTAGGCAACAGCTTCCACAAACAGATTGTCTTCCACTTCCATTCCATCAATGAAGGCATCGGTTCCAAGTCCGAGTTTCTTGAATATGTAGTTGTAGGTTAGAAGGTACATTCCGGCCGCTTCGCTGTCTTTGGTTGCACGTCTATCCCAGTTCTGCATTTTGACAATGCTTTCGGTCACGTCAGGAAAGCAGTTGGCATCGAGCTGCATGAAGTTCTCGGTTGATGCGAAAAAAGCGCTCGAATCGGGCATCTGATAGTCGAATTTCATGCGTTTTGCATCGTCCAACCCAACCTTTTCGTAC
>JBFHEW010000293.1:0-4377 GCA_041583955.1 Bacteroidia bacterium
GATCGGTTTCTCCACCTATGCAGCAGCTTCGTTGGTCCATCTGCTGAAAAAGCAACGTGATGCGTTCGGTCTTTCATTATTCTCCGATTCGGTAGAGGTCCACACCGACACAAAATCCACCTCGACCCATTCGCAGTTGATATTCAGCGAACTGGAAAAACTGCTGCAACCGCTACCCCAAGACAGAACAAAGAGGAGTTCTGGGGCCAAGGCATTGCACGAGATCGCAGACAAGCTCAAACGCAGGTCATTGGTCATTCTTTTCAGCGATATGATAGAGAATTCAGACCAGGATCAGGATGACCTCTGGAATGCACTTCAGCACCTCAAGCACAACAAACACGAGGTCATTCTCTTTCATGTTACAGACAAGAAGAAAGAACTCGAATTCGATTTTGAGAACAGACCCTATCGATTTGTGGACATGGAAACGGGAGAAGAACTGAAATTGAATCCGATAGAGGTACGGGAAGCATATCAAGAGTCGATGCGAAAATTTGAGCACGACCTGAAACTGAAATGCGGACAGTACAGTATAGATCTTGTACAAGCAGATATTGCCCAAGGCTTTGACCAAGTGCTTCTGCCCTATCTATTGAAACGAAAAAAGCTCTATTGATGAGATCACTGATCTTCCTTCTGTTCGCATTGCACTCCTTCGGTTCCTTCGCGGTTGACTTCACGAAATTATCAAGAACAGTTCCGAGCACTACTTCCTACGTAGCAACATTGAAATGCTACGTGGATGTTTCTCTCTTTTTGAATGCGAAACAGGCTACCCAGGGATCGGTTTATCTGAAGGTGACCTATATCGTGGGTTCTGACACGCTCAACGACCATCTCAAGCTTGACAACAGCTATAACGGAACCATCAAACAGTTTTTTCTGGACGAAGGAGAACGATTGACCGTGATGATAGCCCTGAACGATGCTACCAGAGAAGAACTGGAAGGTATTCAAGGGTCGCTGAATGTGGTCCGGAATCCTGAATTCAAACCTGTTGAGAACGAAGGGAAGAACACCTTCCTCTCCGGAGTATGGAAATCAGACCAAACACCTTTGTTCCGAGTGCCGGTTCAGACCTCTGAACCGAAACTGTTCCAGCTGAAGGTTTCCGTTAACGAGCAGTTTGAGTTCGATAGACTCTTCCTCAAAATGAAGGTGATCAGTCCAGCTTCCGGCATTGTAATGTTGGAGAAAACGGTTACGCTGAATGACGGAGCAAACCTGGAAATGAGGAAAAAGTCCTTCCTAGTGGACATTGACGAAGTGGACCTGAGCACGGCAGGAACCTACTACTTCCAGGTAATTCAGAACATGTCATCCAGTAGGATAAATGGCGTGGACAGAATAGAGTATCAGATAGTTCCACAATAATTTTTGAAAGTTCTTTTTCGTTTGACAATTTAATTTACATTTGCAGCCCAAGAAATTACCATGGTCCGGTAGTTCAGTTGGTTAGAATACCTGCCTGTCACGCAGGGGGTCGCGGGTTCGAGTCCCGTCCGGACCGCTTTTACTGAAAGCAAGACAGTGAAATAAGATGAAAAGCCCCTGATTATCAGGGGCTTTCGCTTTTTAAACCCCTCCCCTTTCGCTCATTTTCATCTACTTTCCGGTGGAGCATTCGGTGGACATGACGCTCCAACCGATCACCTCCACCGAATTGAGGTGTTATTCACTGATTTTCAGTCGTTTACATAGTTGGTTTTTGAATTGGTTGCTCCACCTTTAACCTAAAATAAACGTCATGGAAAACAACACTTTCAGCGTCCTTTTCTACGTCAAAAAGACCAAAGCACTCCGAAATGGGAATGTACCGGTCTATGCCCGTGTCACCGTAAATGGTGAACGGATCGAATTCTCATTGGAACGAGGAATCCCACCTGAACAATGGGACAGCAAAAAGAACCGTGCTCGAGGGCATGGCAAGATCGCCAAAGAACTGAACGAGTTCCTGATCGGTGTTTCAGCCCAATTCTACAACCACCATCGAGACCTGAGGGAATCAGGCAAAACAATTACCGCAGAACTTCTTCGAGACCGATATCTGGGAATAGACAATAAGATCGAAACGCTCAAAGCGCTTTACGAGGATCATAATGCGAAAATGAAGGAGCTCGTGGGAACCGAATACGCTCCCCTCACCCTACAACGGTATGAGACGGGAATGAAGCACACCCTCGAATTCATGCAACTACAATATGGCACGGATGAATTGCAGATAAGTGAAATAGACCATCAATTCATCACCTCCTTCGAACATTACCTCAAGACCATCGCCCAATGCCAACACAACAGCGCTATGAAGCATGTGAAGGCTTTGAAGAAGATCATAGGAATTGCTATGAATGAAAATCTCTTAAAAACGAATCCATTCGCGAAGTATAAGATTTCAATCCGCCATGTGAACAAAGAGTTCCTCACCGAGACGGAAATAAACCTGCTGGCAGAAAAGAAGATCGAAACACCTAGAGTCGCCATTGTGCGCGATCTATTCCTGTTCCAATGTCTAACGGGCCTCGCATATAGCGACCTCGCCAAACTGACCCCAGAAGACATCAGAATTCATGTGGATGGAGAACTTTGGGTCATAACAGATAGGACAAAAACAAGCGTTCCGTGTAACATTCCTCTCTTACCAATGGCCATGAACATCATAAGGAAGTATGAAACAAACGCCTGTAGAGTGCGCGATGGACTATTGTTCCCTGTTCCTACCAACCAAAAGATGAATGCTTATCTGAAAGAGGTGGCCGACCTTTGCGGTATCAGGAAGGAGATGACTACCCATATGGCTCGGCATACATTCGCAACAACCGTTACGCTTAGTAATGGTATTCCCATAGAGAGTGTATCAAAAATGCTCGGGCATCGCAAGTTGCAGAGTACTCAGATCTACGCCAAAGTCCTGGACAACAAGGTGGGCAGTGAAATGAGTATGCTTCGGAATAAATTCTGACTTACCCGAGTCCGCGTGCGAACCCTTCCAATGCAAATTTGCATTGGAAGTTTTTTTCATTTTCATCTACTTTGGACAGTGTAACGAAAGACCTGGCCATGCTTTACGTAGAATCGGACGGAAAGAAAGTACCCGTAGTAATTAAATACTTCAATGGGGGCATCACGATAGATAGTATGAAAACAGCGAAGCTGATTAAGCCAGATGAGGTCTATTGGTGCATCATCATGGGGGTTCGGCAGCCTGATGCTGACCCTTCGAATTATGTCTATACTGCTTCTCAAGTTCATAAATACCTGACCAACTACTGGGTGACACGTGAACTATACGACCAGATTGTGCAGAAATGTATAGAAATAGGAATCCCTCCGAAGCATGCTGATGATCTTTCGATACCTATTAGCAATTTTCCAATGACCAAAGAGTATCCGGTTGACAGACAAATCAGAAACCGGGCAATCGATGCAAAGAAACTCAACGACTTTCTATTTGAATTGGAAAGCAATGATTTGCTTCATTTGACCAAGCTTAGTTTTGAATACGGAGAAGGTCCATTTTTTGATCTTAGGAAAAACGAGTACATAAGCAAGGATGTCAAGTCACTTACTATCAACAACCGCACAGTACTATTCAATTTGGTTCGGCAATTAAGACGAGTACTTATTGAGGACGAAGAATTCAGAAAGGCGCTTCTCAATCCACCTGAGATGAAATACGTTGACTTCGACCACCAGGCAGCTCGGACCACATTCAAGCACGACCATGTACTCGTAATTGCCAGGTACCTAATACATCAGAAGCTTTGTAAAAGCAAAACCAACGCATTATGCAAAGCGGGCATGCTCCTCGCCATTCATGGATATGTATTGAGTCGAGAGGAATTTCAAAACTCTAGTGAGCTGGAGATAGCATATGAGACCTATGAAAAGTATGTTCAGAAGATCGTGACAGAGCGGGTTAAACCATTGCTTTCAAAAAGGAAGGGAAAATCTTCAAAAAAATAAAATTCCCTTCATTGACATCGTCTGTTTTGATGCGGTGATTTACCGAATATTTCATCAAAACTACAGACCATGAAAGTAATCACCCTTGAATCTGAGGCATTCAAAAGCCTGAAACGGCAGTTGGAGCGAATAGAAGCGAAAACAGCCACTGTACCCCAAACACCAGAAAACACCTGGCTTGACAACCAGGAGATGTGTCTACTATTGAAAGTAACACCTCGAACGTTGCAAAATTATCGGGATCAAAAGCTGATTCCATACACACAGTTGGGCGGCAAAATATTTTACCGTCAGTCAGATGTCTTCAAGGTGCTTGAAGAAAACCTGTCAATCGCCCAACATACCAAAGACAAAACTGATGACAAGCAAGAGGGAATTGCAGCTCCTTGAACCACATACCAGTCGGATTTA
>JBFHEW010000294.1:0-4369 GCA_041583955.1 Bacteroidia bacterium
CCCGAAAACGCCTTCATCGACCCGAAACGGGTGGTGGCTTTCCATTACAGCATCATGGATAAGGATGGAAAAGCAATCAATGGCGGTTTGGCCTCCGAGCAATTTGCTGGCACGGAAAGCCGATTGAATCATATCATTGGCAGTACGCTTTACAGACTTTCTGCCACGGTGGTCGGCTCGATGTACAGGTCGGAGAAGGATAAACAGGACCAGCCGAAAGGAAAGACCAAGAAGGATTGAAACGAAAAAGCCCCGACACACGATTCGCGGACGGGGCTTTCTTGCAAATGAATAAGCTGTTCAGAGCAGTTCTGTTCTACTATTTGCTCTAACGGCAGTTCCTCGGTTTCCAGACCCTAGGATATAGACGATCCCTCCTACGTCATTCCCGATAGGGTTACCGTTGAATGAGAACTTGCCTGATGTGTAAACACGAAGGTTTCCATCTGTCCGGGTCAATTGCATCGGAAGCTCAGAAACGAATGGTGCAGGTCCTTCGCCAGGCTCAAACACATAGTTCACCGTCTCCACCCAATCGCCCAGATCGGCAATGGCTATTTCCAGTTGCCATTGTTCTCCGAAAGAGGTGCTGCCCAAACGTGTACCTAGGAGTTCCGGTTCATCGCTCAGGTCCGCATTCAATGATCCATCTTCATTCTGAGAAACGTTGTATTTGGCTATTATTCTAGCATTTGCTTCCTCTGTCAGGAAATCCACATCATAGCTATTTCCACTATTCAGATAGAGTGACCCGGAAGTGTTGGATGTTCCGATACCGGTCCAACGCGAAAGTCCCAAGGCTTGGTTAAAGTGGGTTTTCTGTAGTACAACAGGTTCAAACTCGGTGACCGTAGTAGGGTCGGTCGGGTCTTCGAAGAACGGCTCCTGAATGAACCTGACCTCTGCCACGTCCGAGCTCGGATCGTCATTCACCACAAGTGTCAACTCATGCGCGCTATCGAAATTGGTAACAGATCGGGTTCTGATCCTGCCAACATGAGGGTCTTGCTGTACCGTTCTTCCAGAAGGATAAACAAACACATTGGCTGAATACAGGCTTTCGCCCTGCCAATCGTCAATGAACAGGTCGACAAGCTCAAATTGAAGGTTCAATTCAACATCAGACTGAGGCGTTCGGAAGAACTTGCTGTTTCCAACGCGCTCAAGCGGCAGCTCAAACGTGGTAGGTGGCGTGGTTCCCGAAAGCACTACCGTGACGCTTCCGTTCGGTGCGTTCAGTAGTGCGGAAAGAGGTTCATTCTGGGTTTGTTTGGTGTTATTGATGCCGATAACGATGCGGTTATTTGTAAATCGGATCGTAGGGGCGTTGTCATTGTCTCCCGGACGTGCATTGGCCCGTGTAGCTACGGCACTCGCACCGTCAGAGATACTCTCGGTAAGTTCTTCTTTGCTGCATCCGGCAAGTAGAAGTGCCGCTGCGGCAATGGTCCAAAATGATGTTTTCATGATATTAATGGTTAGTGATGGATTCAAAGCTATGTCGGTTGAGGGCGGGGTCCGGTTGTTGATCCATCAATGGTCGGTCTCGGTCCACGAGTGGCATGTTCCTGTGCCCGTTGGGGTACAGAAACTCATTCTGTTATTCCGTTATTTGACTGCGTGAGACGGCTGCACATTTTCGTTTTCCTCCTCTTTCCGCTGCTCGGCATGGCGCAACACCCTTCCTATTGGGAGCTGAACCACGAGCAAGGGTTGCCATCGCTGAAGGTTTACGACCTGATGCAGGACAGCCTTGGCGTGATGTGGATAGGTACCTCCGAAGGGCTGGTGCATTATGATGGTCTATGGCTCCACACGCTGCGTGCCGATGGCGCTTTGGCGCCAGACAGAAGCATGGTGAAACAAGACCCAACAGGCGTGGTGTGGTCCATGAACTTTGCCGGACAGCTTTTCTGTTCCGATTATGAGCGCATGTGGGCAGATACGCTCATTTCGCCTTACATGACCGACCGTGTCATTGATATTCAGCAAGAGGGCGACTCGTTATTGTTCCTTACGCGCAATGAACTGATACTCTACCGAGCGAAGAAGAGTCTGATCGAAGTGATCCATAGAGGCGCTGGTACAGGTTATATCTACGGAGCGTGCGGAGCGCGATACATACATTCTTCCGATGGAATTGAGCGCCTGGCAACGGGTCAACTGGTATACACCGATAGACAACCGACTTACAATCTATGCTCCACCCCAACAGGCGATTACTGTTTCTTTCACATTACCGGCCGCGTTACGCGTTTGGTGGGCAACGAACAGCAAACCGTTGCCAGCAACCTGATACGGAGTGCGGGTTCGCCTCCGCGCATCAATGGCGTGCGCACCACCTCCGCAGGAACCTGGATCCTCACTTACGATGGCGTTTATCTGGTTGAGGAGAAGCGCTGGTTCTTTCCTTCAGAACCGATATCGGATGTGGTTGAAGCAAACGATGGCTCCACGTGGATCTCTACCCTGACCGATGGTGTGCGTATCATTCCGAACCTTCATCTCAAACGATTCGGCAAAGACCCTGATGGACTGTCGACAGAAAGGCTGAACCACGTGCGAGCGCTTCCCAACGGTAATATGGTGGTTTCCGATAACAGCGGAACATTGGCTCTCATCCATCCGGAACATGGACCGTTGGCAACCTTCAAGGCAGACAATGCCAGAGAAAGCGAGGCCTTGGAAATAGATACCGTGAACAACCGCGTACTGGCGGCATTCGGTGACCTGTACCTTCTTGACGCGGACCTGAAATTGCTCGATAAACTGAACGGAGATGTTAAGAGCATTGCCGTAGGGAAAAACGGAATCACCTTGGTGGATGCAAGGAATATCGTAAAGGTCGCATACAACGGAAACGCGTTCGGAGCGCGCGAAACTGCCGATAAACCTCCGACACATGTACACTTTCAAACATTCTCCGATGCACTGAGCAGGACCTGGGTGATAAGCAATGCGGGTACCGAAGTGGACGGAACTCCAATTGGGCTCACACCGACAATAAGATCAGGCGCAGCATCGCCCAACGGGTTGGTATTCCTCTCCAACAGACAAGACAGTATTGCCGTTCTTGATGGAACGACTCTGCAACACTGGTTGCTCATTCCTTCGGAATTGAGTCGCGGAATGACCGTGAAGGTCATCCATGCCACCGACCAACACTTGTTCGTGCTGCTTTCCAACAGCCTTCTAGCGTACTCATTCAGATCGAGCGCCTGGCAGCGTTTCGCGTCCAGTGATGGTCTTCCCTCCACAGACCTTCGCGATGTGGTCCATGCCACTGACAGGGCCTGGTTGGCCTCCTTCAATGGACTGTATGCGCTCCCGATCGATGAAGAACAGGTTGAACTTGCTCCAACGGTGCTCTTGCGAAGAATGAAGATCAATGGCAAGGAACGGAAAGCAGACAGAAGACTGGAACTCGAATACTCCGAGAATGATCTGGAACTGCTGATGCGCGGTATTTCCACCCATAGTCGGGGTCGCATACAGTTCATGTATCAATTGAAGGGTCTGATGGATGATTTTGAGCTGAACCAGATGGGAAGCGTCATCCGTTTTCGAGCACTGCCGCCCGGGAATTATGAGTTGAACGTATTGGCAATAGATGCCAACGGAAACGTGAGCAACCAACCGTTCGTTCTTGCTTTCATCATCAGAAAACCGTGGTACGGAACCTGGCCGTTCTATCTTCTGGTGGCCATGGTATTGATCGCGTTGGTGAGTATCATTTTCCTGTTCCGAATACGCTACATCAATCAACGCAATTCGCAAGAATTGGAACGAAGCCGACTGATGGAAGACCTCCGTTCTTCGCAAATGACCGCGCTGCGCGCGCAAATGAACCCCCATTTCATGTTCAACGTGCTCAACTCCATTCAAGGGCTGTTCACCATCGGTAGGGCCGAAAAGGCCAACGAGGTCTTGAGCAGATTCTCAGACCTCATGCGATCCATATTGGATGTGAGCGACCAGAACACGATCGGGTTAGACAAGGAGTTGGAACTTATTGGGCTGTACCTCGAACTGGAAGCAGTACGTTTTGGCGATGAATTCACGTATCAACTCAACGTTGAACCTGACGTTGAGCCTGAGAAACTGGAGGTGCCTTCGTTGCTTATTCAACCTTATGTTGAGAATGCCGTGAAACACGGATTGCTGCATAGAAGAGGCCAGAAAAAGCTGGACGTCTCCATTGGAACAGACGATGAACAGACCATGCTTATCGTAGCAATTGAAGACAACGGAGTAGGTCGCGAAAAGGCCGCTTCTCTTCGAAAAAAAGGGCATCGGTCATTTGCCACTGAGGCCTCTTCGTCTCGGCTCGACCTTCTGAACACGGAAAACGAACGCAAGATCGGTGTAG
>JBFHEW010000295.1:0-4361 GCA_041583955.1 Bacteroidia bacterium
AGATTCTGCCTTTTATTGGAACCGAAGGAGAACATGCTTGCGTTAGACGAAAATTTTAAGATTTGGTTCTGGTCAATAAGGCCAAAAGACAGGTATCAGTCTCCTGCAGCGTAAAAATAACTCAACTGATTGAAAATCAATGGAACATAAACTAAAGCATGCTGATCTCTTTTTCGCTGACGGCATGAACGAAAAGAATGTTCCCCAATCCATCATAACCGTTGAATATCTGTCCGCCATGACGTTTTATCGATTCACCTCTGAATCCCAACAGGATCAGGTCTGCTTCTGATGATCGTTCGCAGACGATCTCCTTGACATTCCTGTTCTCCTCCTGTACAATGATGTTGATGTTCTTGGCAGATATGGGAAGTCTTCCACTGGTAGTGAGCCCTAGCAGGTATTCCTTCTGTTCCTTCATCTGGTTTTCCCTTACAATGGCATTGATGCTTATCTCGCAATTGCTCCATTCCGGATGTCCGAGAATGATGTAGCCAAGCAATATCATCAGGTTGGCATTCTCAAAATCGGTAGGTGTTATCCAGATATGCATCTGGTTGTGATACCCGAATCCTTTTTCTGTGCTTCCAAGAATGACCGTATCAAAATTAACGGATCGGATAAGGGAGTAATTCTCCACTATCTGGTCCAGGTCCTGTGGGTTACTTCGTGAGAATTCGAACATCAACATGTTATTGTCCTTTCCGGAGATACCTGGAAGTTGTATGACCTGCGCTATGGCCGATGTTGACGAAGGACTGATAAGCGTATCGAGGTAAACATTGCTGCTCGAGCTGTCGGCCATTTTAATGAGCCGTTGCAATGCCAGTTTTGCTTCCTTATGGGTCTTCTTAGAAAGGTAGCCTTCAATAAGATGGATGAATGTTCCGAAACCGTATTTGTGCGATATCCATCGGAGCATGTCGAAAGCAGCAAATCGCTCGAACGAATGGCTGGTAACGCAAACAACACTCGGTCGCCAATGGTCGCTGTCGTCACCTGTCTCAGATTTCTGAAGAAACACCTGCAACCGTCTGCTCAGTTGGAAGATAACCCCTTGGAAGATCTTGGCCATCTGCGTTCTGTGTGGACTGAAGAATGTGACACTGAAATAGATAAGCAGCATCAGGCTGAGCGAAATGACCGCATAGATGGCGTTGATCTTGAACATGAGCCAAACACTCAATACGGCTCCTAGCAGCGATATATACCAGCGCGATCGGAACGTGGGGCGGTAGGATGGGTCGGCAGCGAAGTGCTCCAAGAATGAAATGAGGCAGATGGCTCCATAAGTCACCATGAAGAACATGGTGATGATCTCTGCCACGAAATCGACCGACCCAACTGCCACGAACAGCAGTGCGATCGAAGCAGTTATCAACGAGCCATTGACCGGTTCATTGCCTTGTTCCGTGCCTTTGGAGAGCCAGTCGTTAAGCAGTTCAGAAGGAAATATGCGGTCGTTTCCAATTGCCTGCAACGTGCGCGGAGCAATGATGATGGAGCCGATAGCAGATGAAATGGTGCTTGCTGCCAAACCGATAGGAATGATGGGTCCCCAAAGAGCGATGCTTTCCATTATCATCATGTTGCTGCCTAGCTCTTCGGGCGATGCCGAAACAAACAGCTTGTAGGCCACCGCCAAGTATACTACGCCTCCCACGATGGTGGCGAGTATGGTTCCGCGGGGAATGGCAATTTTCGGGTCTTTCAGGTCGCCAGAAAGCCCAATGCCTGCTGCAATACCGGTAAAAGCCGGAAAGCAAATGGCGAATACCTTGAAGAAATCATCTGAGTTGGCCACCGTATCTGTCAGTGCATTGAAATTGGCCTCATGATCGGTTGATCCTAAAAAGAACATAAGCAGCGACACGGTGAGCAGAAGAATGACCAGGTAAAGCATCTTGATGCCGATATCGGCACCTTTGTAGAGCATCAATGCGCTGATGATGATGACCGTAGGAACGCTTACTGCCTGCGTGTAGAGGATCCTATAACCGAACATTTCTGCCCAATTATTCATGTATGGCATGAATGCTTCCGTAAAAGCGACCACGTAGAACGAAATACTGATGGCCTGACTCAGATACAACGCAATTCCAATGGCTGCGCCAATGTTCAAACCGAACGAACGCGAGATGATATGGTAGAGTCCGCCACCTTCCACCTTTTGATTCGTGGCGATCTCTGATACGGCCAACGCAGTAGGAATGGTGACCAAGTTGGCCACAACGATCAATGCAATGGTGCCCAAAAGACTGATGTTGGCAACAGCATATCCGAAACGGAGGAATAGAATGGCACCGAGGATTGTTGCAATGGAGGTAAGGAACACGGGCATGGTTCCCAGTTGTAGCGAATTGTTCTCTAGCTTACTTCCCATTACTGTGCGCCAAAGTAAAGATCTATTGGTCGGCAAGGAAATTCTGTTCGGATAGTACCTTTGGAACATGCGAAACATGCTGCTTATCTGCCTAAGTCTTCATCTTAGCGGGTGTGCTTATTACTTCGGAAACAGCTGGCAACGGAGTTTCCGGAACATCCCCGAAACCGAATACCCTGTATTTGATGCACGCCCAATGCGCATCTCTGATGATGCGCTCAAAAACCATCCGGTGGTGCTCCATTGGGCCGAGAAGGAACTCGTTCGCCCCAACAAGATTGACCAGCGTGGGCCAGAACGGTTGCTCTTGGCCAAGCTTGTGGCGCAAAAAGACATACAGGTTGTGAACGAGTACCTCTTGGAGTCAACGCCTTGGGGCAACAGCGGAAGCAGTGGTGCACTCAACAGAAAGGGCGACTACGATTTCACCTCAGTGATTCTGGCCGCAATCCTGCATCGTTTTTCTGGCGACACGACCATCCTCTGGAAACGCACAGAAGAACACTTGGCGCGTAACCTGCTTATAGAGGAAGGCGGTAGGCCGCATACAAAGACCCCCAGAACCATCGGGATAATGAAGGATACCGAGAATCATATTCTCATGACCAACATTTCGCAGTATCTCAAAAACCAATGGATGGCCGCCCATGGCGAAACGCACCCGAAATACGACAACCACAAGAACGGTTTGGAGCGTTTCCTTTTAGATAACCTGCATGAGCTTCTGCAAACAGGTCAGTATGAGTTCAATTCTAAACCATACGAGGGTTACACTATCAGCGCGTTGCTTATTCTGCACTCCTATGCCGTTTCGTACGAGGTGAAACAGAAAGTGCAGCACGTGTTGGATGCTTGGGCATGGGAGTACATGCAAACAAGTTCAGCGTTCAGGAAAAGCGCTCCGTTCCGCAGACGGATGCAGCGATTCAAGAGTACATCGTTGACGGATAATGCATCGACCAGTTTCATGAAAGCATGGTATCTCGAGTACAGCAAAGGGAGCTTCGGTCTGGATGAAATAGCGGACAACCATCATCAGGTCCTGTCAGCACTGGTGTACGATTATCGTCCACCTGTTGCCATTTGGAATGAAGACAGCAGCGAACGGTTGATATTGGTGGGGCATGGAAAAGGTAGCAGTCCGGAAATACATAGCAGAGGAAACGGATTCCTGCTGTCAGCAGGCGGTTACCAGCGCGGAGAGGTCTCTCAGATAGTGGCGCGACCCATTGTGCTGATGCTCCAAGACGGAGCAACCGACCTTTCAGATTGTTTCCATATCAATGGAAAAGGAAAATGGCAGAAATGGAACAACACGGGTGTACACCATCGTTTTGCGGTTGGCAGAAGCGCAGTACATGTTCCCGATCGCTTCGAACCCATCGATTCCAATGGAAATTGGAAACTGTATGCTCCTGTGAATGGCGTAAACGTTGTAACCTATTCAGAGGAGGATTTCGGACTCATTTTTCTACCTGAAATCCCTATTGATTTGAAAGGTCTTGCAGAAATGAACCCGTATCCCGCTGCAGGTCAGTTCCGTTACGCAAATACTGCGGTCATCGTTTATGATGTCGACACGCCCAGGGGGAAGTGGGTCATGAAGGAGATGAACGGAAAGCGAATGCAACGGAAAACAGATGAGTGGCCACGGGTTCACATCATCAGAAACCCATCTGAGCCTCATCTCTAATTCCAGAAGCCTATACCTGACAACGATCTGTTCTGTGAAGGAATACGCCTGTGCACAGCAGCGCGTCAACGGTTCATTTGCGTGAATGTTCTGCTAATTGCACATTATAACAACGGAACTCTCATTTATCGGAGTACCTTCGCACCATCAAATAGAAATGGCTGTTATAAATGATCGCTGTTTCACATCGATCAACATAATATGACATTTAAAGAACTCGGGCTGTCCCAAGCCCTGCTCAATGCAATTGAGCGAAAGGGATATGAAACCCCATCACCTATTCAA
>JBFHEW010000296.1:0-4349 GCA_041583955.1 Bacteroidia bacterium
ATTTGAACGGAGAATTTCCGTGACCTCCTTTTTAGAATACGAATCGTAAGCCCGACTCACTGCTTTGGCAGCAATGTCCGGTCGGGGATGGATGCCTCGGAAAGGAATGACGCGTGCCATGCGGTAAATATGACGAAATCAGCCGATTGCAGCCAACACCTTTTCCGCCAACTCTATCCCGATGCGGGTTTGGGCTTCCATGGTAGATGCACCGATATGAGGCGTTACGGAAATCCGTGGGTGTTTCAATAGTTCTACATTCGGAGTCGGCTCGTTTTCAAACACATCCAAACCTGCGGCTGCAACTTTTCCTGAATCAAGCGCAACGATTAGGTCCTGTTCATTTATCACGCCTCCACGGGATGCATTGATGATGATCACCCCATCCTTCATTCTGGCGAATTCCGCTGCCCCGATCATCGATCCGTCTTTCGGTTTCGGAACATGCAAGGAGATCACATCGGCCTGTGCAAGCAGGTCGTTGAGTGATATGGTTGCTAAGGATACCTTCACTTCACCATAGATGTGGACGTCAAAACTCAGACCTACGGTAGGAATGAACGGGTCGTGAGCGATGACCTTCATCCCTAGTCCGAGCGCCATTTTAGCGAGCGATTGTCCAATGCGGCCGATGCCAACGATTCCCAATGTCTTTCCCTGAAGTTCCGTTCCCTTCGCGTAACTCTTTTTGAGTTTCCCAAAATCGGTTGCTCCCCTATCGGGCATTTCCCTGTTGGCGAGGTGTAGCGACCTTGACACGGTGAAAAGGTGCGCCAATACCAGTTCGGCTACCGATTGAGACGATGCGGCAGGAGTATTGACAACTGAAACTCCAAGAGTTTCAGCTGTTTTAAGGTCGATATTGTCAAGGCCGACACCGGCCCTGCCGATCACCTTGAGATCCGGAGAAGCAGCAAGTTCTGCTTTGGTGATCTGTGTAGCGCTTCGGACCAACACTCCAACCACCGAATTCTCCTTGATGAATGCTGCCAGATCGGCCTGTGCTACTTTCTCTGTCTGCACTCGGAAACCAGCGGCCTCCAACATCTTTCTGCCTTCAGGATGAATCCCGTCATTCGCTAATATCAAAGCCATATTATCCTCGGGTTCGTTCAAATTCCTGCATCACATCCACCAAAACCTGAACACTCTCCAACGGAAGCGCATTGTACATGCTTGCGCGGAAGCCTCCCACCGAACGGTGTCCTTTCAATCCGCTGATATTCGCCTCATCAAGCATTGCGCTGAATGTTTTTTCCAACGATTCGTCAGCCAGCACGAAGGTGGCGTTCATTCTTGAACGGTCTTCTTTTTCTGCTGTTCCTACGAACATCGGGTTACGGTCAATCTCTCCGTAGAGTAGGTCTGCCTTGGATTGGTTCCTTTTGTCCATCCACCCGATTCCTCCGTTCTTTTTCAACCATTCAAGTGTTAGCATGGAAACATAGATGGAGTACACCGGAGGCGTATTGAACATGCTTTCGCCCTGAACGTGCACCGAATAGTCTAGCATTGCTGGCAGGTCGCGGCCTGTTTTGCCGAGCAGTTCGTCTTTTACGATGGCAAGGGTAACCCCTGCTGGCCCGAGATTCTTCTGAGCCCCTGCATAGATCAATCCATGGCCTGCCACGTTTATCGGACGGCTGAAAATATCGGACGACATATCTGATATCAATACGGATCCGGTCTTTGGTGTGTGGAAAAACTCGGTTCCGTAAATGGTATTGTTAGTGGTGTAGTGGAGGAAATCCAGGTCTGTTGGAACAGCATACCCTTTCGGGATGTAATTGTAGTTCTTGTCTTTAGATGATGCAATGACCTCTATGGTTCCTAATCGTTTGGCCTCTTTGATGGCTTTGCTCGACCATACTCCCGTGTCGATGTAGCCACCTTTTCCGTTTACGGGTAGAAAGTTCAAGGCGCTCATATAGAATTGGAGGCTGGCCCCGCCCTGTAAGAATAGTACCGAGTATCCGCTGGGGACGTCCAATATTTCCTTGACAAGTGCAACCGCATTTTCGGTCATGGCTACGATCTCCTTGCTCCTGTGAGACATCTCTAAAATGGATAATCCCGTTCCGTTGTACTCCAAAACCGCTTCGCTGGCCTGTTGAAAAACCTCTTGAGGTAGAATACATGGGCCTGCACTGTAGTTATGGACCTTCTTTGTGTTGGGTGTGTCTGACATGTTATTGAGTTTGATGGTGCGAAAGTCTTAAATTATTGGCTACTAGCCACTAAGGGGTTGATTATCTCCGGTCTGCGGAGTCATTTCGGCACAGAAATCGGTTCTAAACTAGAGGCTACGATGTTCGAAGTTCAGTCGTTCGGGGGCAATCGTTGATAACTTCTCGATAGATTTATTTGATTTATTCGATACTTCGTGTTCATTTGTTCTTACATTTAAACAATTGTTAACCAAAAACTATTTAAAATGGCTGAAGCTTATTGTGTAAAATGCAAAGCAAAAAGAGACATGAAGGACTCTAAAGAAGTGGTAATGAAAAATCAGCGCAAAGCGTTGAAAGGAGTTTGCCCTACTTGCGGAACAGGAATGTTCAAGATCTTGGGTAAGGCGTAATTGCCAAACCGTTCTTATCTGAGCTCAGAGCTCAGATGCTTTGCGGTTAAGGATGAAATGCCTTGACTTCAAAAAAAACAAAAGCCCCGATACATAACTGTGTCGGGGCTTTTCGCATTCTGGAATTCACCTCAATAGCCGTTGATGTATTCATTCAGTTCGTCAATGCTCGAGCTGAAATCGAACGCATCGTTCAACTTGTAATAGTTGCCAAGGTCAAACGTGCGGTTGTATGCGAATTTGGCGTAATCAAGTCTGGTGCTTTCAAAGTCAATTTCGAGCATCATCCTTTTTACCTGCTCTGCAGTAAGACAGTTGGAACCTGTAATTTGTTTTGCTACAGTAAACTTGTCGTCATCAAAACTCTTTGAAGATACAGAGCGGAGCGCATCTGCAAACTGGTTGTCGTCCATTGGCCACGGGCAACCGATGGGGCCATTGTATCCGCGCATTACATAATGGTCGTTACCGCCCGCTGTCGTAGTGGTTGATGTCGTGGTGGTCGTGTAAGATTCGGTGTAGCTTTCGCGGATGTTGACGTTCATGTCGATACCCATACCGCCCATATTGACGTTGATATCTGTTTCCGTGTTCTGCGCGAAAACCGCTACGGTGCTCAAAAGAGCCATTAGAGTAAGTGTTCTTTTCATGTTAAGAGATAAAGCGTTTGTTCTTGTTGCTTGATAAGTGCCACAAATTTATATCGTAAATGTGGTCTTTTTCGTTGCTGCCGGCTGTTTTAGTTGCTCTGAGGCGCGGCCATGCTCAATCTTGGAAGTCGCCAGGGCGTGCATCGTCCGGAAGGTTATTGAGGCTCCGGTTCTTGGCGTAAACATCGCGTTCAAATATCCATTCTCCTTTTTCAAACTTAAGGGCATCATAGCTGAAATCGGGACCGTAGAACTGGTATTGGCCTTCAAATCGGGAGTCTTCCGGTTCGAGATGATCCATGATGATCTTCTTTTCCTTTTCGTCATAATTGAGTGCCATGGAAACATCGTTTGCATATTCGTAGATGAGCCTGTGCACAGGCAGCCCTTTCTTATCCTTGAAGATGGAAGAGCCAAGGATGACGGATTTTCCTTGAATGTTGATGACGTCAACCACCTTTCTATTGGTGATGTTGTCTTTTCCGTCCCAACCGAGAACCGTGTAGTAGGTCTTGCCGCGGTACCTGTTTGCCAGTATCCTGTAATAGAGGGCGCCATACCAATCGTTGGGGCGGATTGCCTTGCGTTCAATACGGTTCCAGTCTGAATTGTCTTCAAACACAGTGACGGCCACTGTTTCTTTGGTGGGTCTGTGCCGCATGATGCAGTGGTATCGGAAACGGCCGTTCTCCAAAGCAAGATTCCAGCAGAGCATGTGAATGGCGCCATCCCACGAGGATAGTTGTCCGAGAAAGGGGACGGAGTCTATTTTCAGGTCGAAGTGGGATGGGTCGGAGTAGAATTCAGCCAGCGTCTGCTCCAACTTGGTTGACGACACGATCTTTTCGGAGTCTTCTGCCGTTCGCATAGTGTCGAACGAGCGGAGAATGGCATTTCGGAAAGTGGTATCTATCTGTGCTTTCAGTGAGAACGGAGCTGAAAGGATAAGAGATAATACGAGTGTCAGCACCTGGAACGTACTGAAGGGAATTGCTGTGTTTGCTGGGCGTTGCTCGGAGGGTTGCGTTAGGGATGGAAGCGGCATCCTTTCTTGCCGAGAGGCAAGAAAGATAGAGCGGACAGCCCGACCCCGATCTTTTATCGGGGTAACGCCCAAA
>JBFHEW010000297.1:0-4349 GCA_041583955.1 Bacteroidia bacterium
AACCTAGGCGGAACTGGCGACCTTATTCGCATGAGTGGCACCACAGAGCCCACCGAATACGCAATCGCTCAGAATGCTGTACAAGGTGCGCTTCAGATCGAGCTTTCAGACGCATCCGGGTTAATGGCAGGAGATGTGATCCGGCTATATCAATATGATGAGGATCACATGTTCTCGTCCTGGGCCTATGGCACGCTTGGTCAGGTGGTGGAAATTGAAGCCGTTGAAGAGAACACATTGACGCTTGCCGACCCCCTGAACCACCACTACCCGCTTTCCAGAAATCCCTTCGTTAAGAAACTCAACCCAAGACGAGGAGCCGGAATAGAATGCATGAGAATTGTACGCGAAGATGCATCCACTGGCCAAACAGACAACATTCATTTCAATGCTGCCTTCAACTGCGTGGTGCGTAACGTGGAACTGGAGAATTGTAATTTCGCACACATCAGCATGAATGCTTCGGCCCACATTCTGGTGGAAGGTTGCTACATGCACCATGCGCATGCATACGGAGGTGGAGGACAAGGCTATGGCGTGGTGGCCCAGAGCGCCTCGAGTTTCTGCCTGACCCAGAACAATGTTTTCAACAGGCTCCGACATTCCATGCTGATACAGAGCGGTGCGAATGGTAATGTTTTCGGCTACAATTATTCATTTGACCCCTATTGGATCAGCGGGTACCTACCCACCAACGCAGCTGGAGATGCTGTTTTACATGGCAACTACACGTATTTGAACCTGTTTGAAGGGAATACGGTGCAGAATATCGTTGTTGATGCATCTCACGGCAGTAATGGCCCATTCAATACATTCTTCAGGAACAGGGCTGAGCTATATGGATTCTTCTCCGATCAATCGACACCGACAGATTCCATGAATATCATCGGCAATGAGATAACCAACTCTGGATTCCCATACGGTCTTTTCATGATCAATGGCAACGGACATTACGTTTACGGAAACAACATCAATGGTTCGGTGAACCCTGTCGGAACTTCAGAGGTCACTACCAAATCGTTGTACCTGAGCGAATTCGGACTTCCGGATTTCATTTCTGAAGAGACCTTTCCACTATTGGGCTTCCCGCTCAGCATCGATCAGAATCAGCTGGAAGCAGAACAACGGTTCGATACCGAAGACTTCGTGAATTGCGCAAGTATCATTACGAACGCGGCACCGATCGTTTCTGAAGAAATCACTCCTTACGCTTTGATGGGAAACGTGTTGGAATCAGAGGCTTCTGCCCTTCCTGCAGTGATTGAGGTTTACGCTGTGAATGGTGCCCTTCTACACCAGCAATTGGTGACCTCCACGCGCCAAACACTTTCATTCCCAGGCAGCCACGGGGCGTTCGTCATTAGAATGCATAGTCAGGACCGGCAACACCATGCGGTGTTCAAACACGTTTCGGTACGCTGATAACCGTACAGACAACACCAAACCACTTTAAAGGGATCTTCTGCATATTGCAGCTGTGAAAACAGCAAGAACATGCGCAGTCATAGGTTCCGGTATTGCCGGATTGGCAGCGGCCATCAGGCTTCGGCACCATGGGTTTGAGGTGACTGTTTTCGAAAAGAATCTCGCTGCAGGGGGGAAAATAAGCGAGCTGAAGGTTGACGGTTTTCGGTTTGACAGAGGTCCAACGGTGCTTACAAAACCAGAATACGTGGATGAGCTGTTTGAACTGTGCGGCAAAAAGGCTTCGGACTACTGGAATTACCACGCAGTGGAACCTATCTTCAACTATTTCTTTGATGACGGAACCGTTATCCGATCCTCGAAGAACGAAAAGAAGTTCGCTGCAGAAATCGCATCCAAAACAAATGCTTCGGCCAATTCCGTGATCGATTTTCTGAGGCGTTCTGCTCGGAAACATTCTCTTACAGACGAGGTTTTCCTTCAGCGGTCGCTTCATCGGTTCAGAAACTACCTGAACCGCAGCACACTTCGAGGCATACTGAACTTTGGCGAGGTGGATGTGTTCCGTTCGATGAATGCGGCCAATTCGAAACAGTTTTCAGACCAGAAAGTGGTAGACATTTTCAATCGATATGCGAGCTACAATGGTTCCGACCCGTACCAAGCTCCGGCAACGCTCAATGTCATTGCCCATTACGAAATAACGTTGGGCACCTTCTTTGCGGAGGGCGGCATTCAGCGCATCATCAGTGCGTTACACAAGCTGGCTACTGATATCGGGGTGACCTTTGAGATGGGTACATCCGTTGATAGGATCATAACAGAGGCGGGTTCTGCCATCGCGCTGAGCACAGACAAAGGTCAGCGTAAATTCAACCTGATACTGAGCAATGCGGATGTTCATACGACCTACACCCACTTATTGCCCGAATTGTTTCCACCCAAACGGTACATGGAGCAACCACGGTCGAGTTCGGTCATCGTTTTTTATTGGGGAATGAACAGAACGTTTGAAAAACTGGGTCTGCACAACATGTTCCTGAGCAACAATTCAAATGAAGAATACAGATACCTGTTCCGGGAAAACGACCTGTACGAAGACCCAACGGTTCATCTCACCATCAGTAGCAAAATGAATGAAACGGATGCACCCACAGGTCACGAAAATTGGGCTGCGCTCATCTCGGTTCCTCACGATACTGGGCAGGATTGGCCTGCGTTGGTGGCCCTGTCGCGAAAAAGGGTGATACGGAAATTGAACGGTATCCTGAAAACCGACATTGAACCGTATATCGTGTTCGAATCGGTATTGGATCCGCAGAAGGTGAAAACAGAAACCAATGCAGCTTTCGGAGCCGTTTTCGGCAATAGTTCAAACGGCATGTTCTCTGCTTTTCTCCGACACCCGAACTTCTCCTCCAAATTGGGGAATCTCTTTTTCTGTGGCGGCACAGCCCATCCAGGGCCTGGCATTCCGCTGTGTCTGCTTTCTGCGAAAATCGCGACTGACCTGGTAATGGAAAAATTTCAACCGCAGACTGAATGAGAACCGATCAACATCGTTTCAGTGTGGTGATATGCGGAGGAGGCTTGGCTGGACTCACGCTTGCATTGCAACTGAAGCGCCTCGATAGAACGGTACATGTGACGGTGATTGAAAAGACCGCACGTCCGCTACCCGATGCTGCACATAAGGTTGGCGAATCAACAGTTGAGATCGGTGCGCACTACCTGAGCCATGTGTTAGGACTGAAATCCTACTTGGAAAAGCACCAGCTCCCGAAACTCGGGCTGCGGTATTTCTACGGAAGCGGGACAACACCACTGCAAGAACGACCCGAGTTGGGCCCAAGCATGTATTCGCCCGTTCCTTCCTATCAGCTTGACCGGGGCTCAATGGAAAACGACCTGCGAGAAATGGTGCAGGCCGCAGGCGTTGATCTGCTTGAAGGCGCCTCGCTTGACGCGATTGATATCGCTGACGGGGAAGGTCTGCACCGCATAACCTACACGCACAATGGTCAAACAACCGATCTGAATGCGAACTGGGTGGTTGACGCCATGGGCAGAAGACGTTTTCTGCAGACCAGACTTGGCCTGAAGAAGGCAAGTCCGCATTCGGCAAGCTCTGTATGGTTCAGAATGGACGGAAAGGTTTCTGTAAGCGACCTTGTACCTGCCTCAGAATGGAAGTGGCACAAACGCAACGTGGAAGACCGCTACTACTCTACCAATCACCTCATGGGTCATGGTTATTGGGTATGGCTCATTCCGCTTGCATCCGGCAACACCAGTATCGGTATTGTCACTCAGAACGAGATACACGATTTCTCTGAGCTCTCACGTTCGTACGAAACAAGTCGTGCCTGGCTACAGCAACATGAACCCCAACTTGCAAAACGGTTGCAAGGCATGGTTCCTATTGATTTCCGCAAGATCCGGAACTACAGTTATAGTTCGTCTCAACTATTCTCAGAGAACAGATGGGCCTGCGTAGGAGAAGCTGGCGTGTTCTCCGACCCGTTCTACAGTCCGGGAACCGACATGATCGCTATTACAAACACTTATACCAGCAATCTTATTCTGGCCGATAGAAATGGACAATTGACCACAGAGATGGTGCGTCTATTGAACCACGAAGTGCTGGACATCCGGTTTCCGGATCAGGTGAGTTACTATAAGGATGGCTATCACACCTTCGGCAAAACCCAGGTTGCAGCTTCCAAATTCCTATGGGACACCATTTACTATTGGCGCGTTTATTCCCATCCTTTCCTGTGTGGGTTTCTCACCGATATTGAATTCGTGAAGATGTATGCGGAGAAATTGAAGACGCTTTCTGCCATTAACCGTGAGTTGCAGACAGCATTCAGGCAATGGGCGGAACAGACGGAGAACGAAACACACTTCGATTTCTGCGACCT
>JBFHEW010000298.1:0-4345 GCA_041583955.1 Bacteroidia bacterium
CTCACCGAAGCGGATCCCGTAGCGTTACCGTTGCAATCTGCATCCTGACTGTCATCCAAAGAAGCCGAAAGCACGGCAGGCTCATCTATTACAACCGGAACAGTTGTCTGACAACCTTTGTCATCTTCTACAAGCACCGTGTATGAACCTGCAGCGAGCCCGCTGAAGATTCCGTTGGGCTGTGGTCCAGAACCGATGTCGAACGTGTATGGTGGGGTGCCGCCTGAAGCACTCACGGAGGCAGATCCCGTAGCGTTGCCGTTACAATCCACATCGGCACTTTCGCTCAAGGAACCCGTAAGCACGGCCGGTTCGTTGATTTCTACCGGAACAGTCGTCTGACACCCATTGTCATCTTCTACAAGCACCGTGTATGAACCCGCAGCGAGTCCGCTGAAGATTCCGTTGGGCTGTGGTCCTGAGCCGATGTCGAACATGTATGGTGGGGTGCCGCCTGAAGCGCTCACCGAAGCAGACCCGGTTGCGTTGCCGTTGCAATCCAGATCAGAACTCTCATTCAACGAAGCTGAAAGAACGGCAGGCTCGTCAACTGAAACTGTGTTGGAGGAAAGATCGGTGCAACCAAAATCATCATTGATCATGGCAAAGTACGTATCCACACAAAGACCTGTGGCGGTAGCCGTTACCTGCGCGCCAAGGTCGCTCCACACATGATTGTAATAATCAGCGTGGACACCCGAAAAGGTAATGGTCGCTTGCCCATCGCATGAGCCTGCGCAACTGACATCATTGGATGCCAAACTGTATTCCGGTTGACCCAGCACCACGACAGTGCGGGTTACGGTCATTTCTGGACAAAGAAGCGAGTTCACCGTTAACGACATGGTGTAGGTTCCAGAAACGGTATATGCGTAGCTCGTAACAGAACTCAATAATCCATCAACGGCACTGGAGCCGTCTCCAAAGTCCCATGTACGAACAGTGATAAGGCCTTCCAATAGTGACTGATCTTGGAATTGAAGCGGCAAGTTCACGCAGGCGAAAATGGTGTCATTACTGGCACCGACATTTCCGGTGATCCCTACTTCAGCTTGACAAAGCGCAAATGCATTTACCGAGCTGAGGCTGATCAACGGAATAAGCAATATGTGTCTCAGTCGTTTCATGTTGCAATGTTTGATGGTTTAAAACAGGGAATGACTCCCTCAACAGAATGACCATTACGGAGGGAATGCAATATTGTTTTGCACACTCGATAAATACTGGCGTTAGATCGACAAACGACCGAACATGGGGGTTGTCTGCACATTTATGGACGAATCGTGTAACTGAACAGCCTTTGAGCAAGTAGAAGCATGCTTACAGCTGGAACATAAAGTGAAGCATCTTTATCAATTCGTCATCTCAATAGTTGGATTGTTGTCCTTGACCTATGTCCAGGTTTATGGGCAGACCTATGATTTTCAGAAGTTCACCGTAGAGAACGGCCTGTCCCAATCGCAGATCCTATGCTTATTCCAAAGCAGTACAGGCGAGCTTTGGATGGGGACCAATCAAGGAGGCATCAACAAGTACAACGGTTCCGAGTTCAGTTACATCACCAAAGAGCATGGGTTGTCAGACAATGTGGTCTATGCCATTGCTCAGGATCGTCTCGGTCGTGTGTTGGTGGGCACCAACAACGGGCTCAATATCATTGTTGGGGAAAAGATAGATACGATTGATTCGGACAAAGGACTTCCGCACAAGGGGGTTGTAAGCATTCTGATCGGAAATGACGAGAGTGTTTGGCTCGGAACCGGGAAGGGTGTTGCGCGCTTGGAAGGGGACACCATCATCCGTTTCAACAAGGATTCTCTGTTGTCAGAATCAACCATCATCAATATGCGGCAAGGGGCAGACGGAACGCTTTGGTTCTGCACCGTGCAGAACGGACTCTTTCGCTGGAACGGTGAATCCATGCTACACATTTCCACTTCAGACGGATTGGACCACAACTACGTGTTCGATGTCATGCCGCTTGGTAAGTATGATGCTTGGATATTCGGGTACAAGGGGTTGTACCACCTTATGAACACCAAGATCGCACCGATTGAGTTACCAAGTTCCATTCCGCCCCATACGCGGTTTTACGGCTATCAGCGAGATAAGGCCAAGACCATCTGGATCGGTACAACGGCCGGGGTGCTCAAGTATCGCAATGGCGAATTCAAGCAGCTTACGGTCAAGAACGGGCTGATCGATAACAACATCTGGAAGATCCTTCAGGACCGGGAGGGTAACCTTTGGTTCGGATCAAAATCAAACGGAGTATCGAAGTTGAATAGCGAGCGGTTCAAGATCTACAAGTCAGACGAAGACGTTCCGTATCCGGCAGTGAATGCGGTGTTCCGCGATTCAAAGGACCGCATGTGGTTAGGCACCAGAGGAGGTGTTGCCATTTGGGATGGCACAGACCGAAAGTTCGTGAAGGATAAGGATGGACTGAGCTCGGAGGTTATCAGTGATTTTGATGAGGATAAGAACGGAACCATTTACATTGGAACAGATTTCGGGGTAACCACCTACCGCAATGGAAAATTCACGCAGCATATCTCAGAGGAAACCGACCTCAATGATTGCCGTGATGTGTTCGTAGATGGAACCACTGTTTGGCTTGGAACCAAGAACGGACCTGCCGTTTTCGAAAACGGTCAGATATCTCAGCCTTTCAATGCCATGGTTTTTCCACACTACGTGTTTGATGCGGTTCGGAAAGGAAACGATATCTGGTTCGCTTATGACGATGGCGTGCTCAAATTCGATGGAAAGCGATTCGTACAACTAACGGCCAAAGACGGTTTTTTTGATGGACGCACCAGAAGTGTGCTCGTAGGTCCGGACGGAAACCTCTGGTTCGGCACCAACAATGGCGTGTACCGCTATGACGGCCGGTCGTGCCGCAATTTCAGTGTCTCGGATGGACTTCTATCCGATGCGGTGTATTCGCTCGGTTTTCATGCCGATGGTTCTCTGTGGGTAGGGCAGGCAAGAGGGGTGTCGCGTTTGTTGTTCGACCAAGGTGAGCTGGAAGACGTGATCAGGTATGGAAAAGAACAAGGCTTTCTGGGGCTGGAGTGCAGCACCAATTCAATTCTTATGGATGATGATCAGAAGATATGGATCGGCACGTCCAACGGCCTTGTCGAGTACGATCCGTTGCAGGATAAAGGAGCATACTTCAAGCCACTGACGCGTATAACCGACATAAAACTGTTCTCGCAGTCGGTAGATTGGAGAACCTTTTCAGACTCCACCAATCAAGATGGGATTCCGTTCAATCTGGTGCTTCCGTACGACAAGAACCACCTTACTTTCGAGTTCACAGGGGTCAGTCTTACATCTCCTGCATCCATGAATTACAGCTACATATTGGAAGGAATGGATGATGATTGGCAACCCATCACCAATAACAATTCGGCCAAGTATTCGAACATTCCGCCAGGAACCTACACATTCAAAGTGAGGGCCGGTTTCGGTGATGAGCTTTGGAAGAATATTCCCGTCTCGTTCCAATTCACCATCGACCCTCCGTTTTACAGAACCACTTGGTTCTACCTGTTATGTTTAGCGGCCGTGTCGGCCATTGCTTATTCGTACTATACCATTCGCAAGGCCAATGTTCAGATCACAATGCAAAAGCAGAAGATCGAATCTCAGAAGGATGTGATCGAGAAGAAGAATCAGGAAATGATCGACAGCATCAACTATGCCAGCACCATCCAAACGGCCACGTTGCCAACGAGCGAACAATGGCACGAATTGCTTCCGGATTCGTTCGTACTTTATAAACCGAAAGACATAGTAAGTGGCGATTTCTATTGGCTTGCAAACAAGGGTGATGACATTTACTTCTCGGCCGTTGATTGTACCGGACATGGCGTGCCTGGTGCGCTCATGAGCATTGTAGGATACAACGGACTGAACCAAGCAGTGAAAGAACACGAACTGGCCGAGCCGGCATCCATTCTGAAACATCTGAGCATGAGCGTTACAGAATCGCTGCGGAAAACAGAGCACGATGATCACCTGAGGGATGGGATGGACATTGCGCTGTGTAAGCTCAATCTGCAATTGCTACAACTGGAATTTGCAGGGGCGTTCAACCCTTTGCTCATTGTGCGCAATGGCAAGGAGATACTGATAAAAGGAGACAGGATTGCCATAGGAAGCATGGATACGGCAGAGCAGTCGTTTCAGAATCACCGCATCCAACTGCAGAAAGACGATTGCATCTACATCTATTCTGATGGCTATGCAGATCAGTTCGGTGGAGAATCAGGTAAAAAGATGAAGACGACCGAAATGCGCAAGAAGTTGGTTGAAGTAAGCCAACTACCAATGA
>JBFHEW010000299.1:0-4340 GCA_041583955.1 Bacteroidia bacterium
GAAGGGCAGGAGAAATGTAAGAGCAACGAAAGTTGATTTGCTCCAACCAGAGGGGGTTGATAAGTGGAACATGGAGAGTTTTATTAGTATGGTCAACTCAAAAGTAGCTGATATTTCGTTCCGATTATCACGGTGTCAGAATTCTGATCGCAAATGGTAATACACGTCTAACATCCTGAATGGAAGTTCGACCTTACCACCTCACGGCAACTTTGCCCATAGACCTGCGGCTTTCCACGAATTCGTGGGCATCGGCCAGTTTCGAGGCGTTGAATTCTGCGCCCACCACGGGTTTGATATCACCGTTTTTCCAAAGGTCCACTACGGCTTTCATGGTGCGGGTAAGTACTTCGGGCCGATCGTCTGCCACGTGAAGCATGTTCACACCTATCATGGCCTTCGAATTCATGAGAAGTTGAATAGGACTGAACAGACCGAAGTTGGCTGCCAGTTTCAACTGATTGACCACTTGCAAACCACCTCCTACCTGTTCGGCAGCTCCAAAGCCCACTATTCTGCCTCCTTTGCCCAACGCCTTGAATCCATCAGCGAAACTTTTCCCACCTAGGGAGTCGAATACCACATCCAACCCGCGACTACCGAGCTTCTCTTTGATCACATGCGAGAAATTCTGTTCGCGGTAGTTTATCGGAACATGAACCCCCTGTTGCTGTATGTATTTCAATTTCTCTTCAGAGCCGGCCGTGCCATAAATGGTGCACCCTTTGCGTTTCAGCAATTGGACCAAAGCAGTGCCCACACCTCCTGCGGCAGCCTGAACCAACACGTGGTCTTCCGGAAAGATGGAAACGCGTTCTTCTGCGCAATGGTAGGCCGTACAGTATTGCACCGCAAGAGCGAGG
This sequence comes from Bacteroidia bacterium, assembly GCA_041583955.1. Lineage (GTDB taxonomy): Bacteria > Bacteroidota > Bacteroidia > UBA10329 > UBA10329 > UBA10329. Next base: position 864 of record JBFHEW010000299.1, read on the forward strand.
GCCTCCCCCAAAGGAATGTCCTCCGGAATGGGTTGTACTGCCCGTTCGTCTGCCAACACGTGTGTTGAATATCCTCCAAAACGTGAGAATGCGACCACCCGAGTCCCTTCTGGTATGGTTTTGCCGCCAATGACGCATTGGTCCATTGTGTGGCCTACCGATTCGTAACCCACCACGCAGGGGATTGGTGGAGCATCCTGATAGAGGCCTTTTCGGGCCATGATGTCAGCGAAGTTGATACCGAAACCCTCTACGCGCACTCTGATATGGCCAGTTGTTGGTCGCGGCACTTCCGATTCGCGCAATTCGAAGGCAGCATGGGCGCTTCCATGCTTGACGATGTAATAAGACCGTTGTTTTTCCATTATGATAAAACTAAGCTACGCTTCTTCTTTTCTTTGTGCCAATGCGCAACATCTTTTTTTTCGTTTTCGCCCTCACGATCGGACACGGTGGTTTTGCGCAATCGACCATTTCCGGTTTCGTGCGTGATAGTGCCAGTAACGAACCGCTTGTATTCGCGCACATCATGCTCAACGATGGGCAACTCGGAACGACCACCGATCTTAACGGCTTTTTCAGGATGCAGGGCAATATGCCGATCACGCATGTGCGCATCAAGTATATAGGCTATCAGACACGGGTATTTCCGATTACCGGTATTTCAGATACCCTGGTGTTCCACCTGCCCCGCTCCAATACCGAATTGGCAGAGGTAACGATCGTTCCTGGCGAGAACCCTGCCGACAGGATCATGAAACAAGTGGTGAAGAACCGCAAGCAGAACGACCCGGCAAACCTTCCGTACTTCAGCTATAAAGCGTACGAGAAAACCATTTTCACGTTGGAAGAAGATACTACGCTGACCAATAGACGGACTTCAGAAGACACCATGCTTGTTTCCATTCGGAACCTGCTCAACAGGCAGCACATCATGATGTCGGAGAATGTCTATGAACGGAAATACCGTAACGGCAAATACACGGATAACGTGGAGGCCACTCGCTTCTCAGGTATGAAGAATCCGCAGTTTGCCATGTTGGCCGGGCAAATGCAGTCATTCTCCTTTTACAAGGATTACTTCTCTATCGGACAACAAGCATACCTCGGTCCTGTAAGCCCGAACAGCTGGAACGATTACTTCTTCCTTATTGAGGATACGCTCATGGTTGAACAGGACACGGTCATCATTATCAGTTACCAGCCGAAGAAAGGGAAGAAGTTCGATGCGTTGCAGGGGCAGTTGCATGTGAACATGACCGACTTTGCGTTGATGAATGCCACGGCAAGCGTGGTCGAAGCCAAAGGCATTGAGATCAAGGTCCAGCACAGATACAGGAAGATCAACGGCCAGACCTGGTTTCCAACCCAATTGAATACCGACTTCAAAATGCTCGGGCTGAACGTGTCAGGGTTCAATATCAAGGGAATCGGAACCACCTTCAACAAGGAGGTCGACCTCGTGGAGAAGGTGCGGGTCACCGACATCAGCACGAACACGCTCGAACTTGACTCGAAGGCACATAGGAAAGATGCTGCCTATTGGAGCATGGAACGGGAGGCACCGCTTTCGGAGAAGGAATTGAGAACCTATCATGTGATCGATAGCGTTGGCAATGAGTTTAAACTCGATAAACGCATCAAACTGCTGATAGCGTTTGCAACCGGTAGGTTCCCCATTGGTCCGGTAGAATTGGATTTGGACAAGATCGTTGACTTCAACGAGTACGAAGGATTCAGGTTAGGGGTTGGTCTGCATACCGCACCCGACCTCATCAAGTGGGCCAATTTCGGGGCGTTTGTGGCTTACGGATTCAGAGACAAGGAGGTGAAATATGGGGGCGATGCCGAGTTTACCTTGCAAAAGAATCTGGGCCTACAACTACGTGGGGCATACTATCACGATGTGCGCGAAATGGGAGCTCAGGAGTTCCTTCTTTCCGATCAGCCCTCACTCGGTGCCATGTATCGCGACCTGATCATTGAACGGATGGACCTGATCGATGGTTGGAACGTGGGGCTGCGTATCAACCCGCTGCGAGGTTGGCATTTCGAAGCACAGTTCAGGCATCAGGATGCAGAAAGCAGACATGGATATCGGTATTTGCCCGAGAACACGATGGACAGTTTGACCAGTGCACAATACGCGGAGGTCCGTGCAGGATTCCGTTTTGCTCCTTTTGAAAAGAAAATGCGGTTGGGTGCGCGCGAGTTGACCACGGATAAAGGGGCCGTGATCCTTTGGGCAACGGCAACCAAGGGCTTGAAAGGCGTACTCTCCTCCGATCATGATTATTGGAAGGCGGACGTGAGGTTGCAATGGAAATTCCGTATCCGCAAAGTGGGGATGGAGTTCTGGCAGATGAGCGCAGGTTGGGTCTCAGACCCCGTGCCGTACCTTAAAATGTATACACCGCGCGCCAACTACGATGACTTTTCGATCTATTCTCCCAATTCATTTGAAACCATGCGGCCGAACGAGTTTCTGAATCAGTACCATATCGAACTGCACCATCATCACAATTTCGGGGCCGTGAGAACCGGAATCAAATGGACAGACCCGGAGTTCCATTGGGTCAACAATCTGGGAATCGGTTGGCTTACCCAACCTCAGTTGCACACCGGTCTGGCCGTGCAGGACATGAGCATGGGTTTCTTTGAAACAGGCGTGGTGATAGAGAATATTTTGAAATTGAACACGCTTGGTTTGGGCGGTGGTGTATTTTACCGATACGGGGCTTACGCGTTTTCGGATCAAATTGATAACCTTGCGTTCAAACTTAGTATGAAGATCGGTTTCTGATGATTCCCCCTAAATCTGTGGGCGTGAAGGTGAAACCACCGAAAAACGGTGGTAGAAGATTGGTTATCACTGATATTCATGGCTGCGCCAATACGTTCAAAAGGCTGCTCGAGAAAGTCGAGCTGAAGCACGCTGACCAACTTTTCATTCTGGGCGATTTCATCAATCGCGGTCCTCGGAGCAAGGAGGTCATTGACCATGTGCTGCAGTTGGATGCAGAAGGATACCATGTATTTCCGTTGATGGGAAACCATGAGGAAACGGTGCTTCACATCATCCGCGAAAAGCCCGAAGAACTGAGGATGTTGCTCAAATCGCGCAATTCCATGTGTCTGCTCAATAAGGACAAACGCATCCGGAAGCGGTTTTTCCGGTTCATGCGCAACCTACCTTACTATTATGAGTTGGATGACTTCTATCTGGTGCACGCAGGTTTCAATTTCAACATAGAGAAACCGCTTACCGATAAACATGCCATGGCATGGATCCGCAATTTCGGTATGACCGAGAAATTCAATGACAGAACGGTCTATTTCGGCCACACGCCAACCAAAATGTCAAAGATCAAAGCAGCCATTGCTGCCGATTCCAAGGCCATTTGTTTGGACAATGGTTGCTCGCATACATATCTGGGAAAGGAATACGGAAGGCTGCTGTGCTACGATCTTGACAGC
>JBFHEW010000300.1:0-4340 GCA_041583955.1 Bacteroidia bacterium
GTTCCAACCTATCTGTTCTCATGGTCGGATGGTCAAATGGGACCAACGGCAGAGGATATCGGCCCTGGAACATATGTGGTCACCGTAACCGACCTCAACGGATGTCAGGATTCACTTCAGTTGCAAATGACGCAACCATCCGCGATCGATGTGGTTGTGGTTCAACTATCAGATGTCATTTGCTTCGGAGAAAGCAACGGAATCGTGGATGTGAACGTGACCGGAGGAACGGCTCCATACGCTTATGATTGGTCGAACGATTCAACATCGCAGGACCTGAATCAGGTGCCGGCAGGAGACTATATTCTGCAGGTAACGGATGCCAATGGTTGTATCGATACACTTTATGCAACCGTACAGGAACCGACAGAGCTTTCAATGAATGTTGTTTCCCTGATTGATGCAACATGTAGCGGTGCTAACAATGGAGAGGTAACGGTAGAGGCTGTCGGTGGAACTGCACCTTACGATTACTCATGGCCGAACCTGAACGTTTCCGGTGCTACAGCAAGCGGACTTGCTGCCGGAGCGTATGAAGCGCAAGTAGTAGATGCCAATGGTTGTCTATGGTCAATCAACGTAGAAGTTGGCCAGCCTACATCCATCCAAGCACAGGTAATGGTTGAGTCGAACGCCAGCTGCAATGGTGTAGCTGATGGCTCAGCGGTAGTGAACGTGTCAGGCGGCACAGCACCATACACCTATCTATGGTCCAACGCGGCAACAGATTCCGTTGCAGCAGGTTTTGGGCTCGGTAATCATTCTGTGACCGTTACAGATGCCAATGGTTGTGATACGACATTGACATTTGATGTGACCGAACCATCTGCCCTGTCCATTTCAATAGATACGCTCTACAACGTTACCTGTAACGGATTTGCAAACGGTCAGGTTGAGATCGATGTAGCAGGTGGAACAGTACCTTATATTGCTACTTGGAGCAATGGAGACAATGGTTATGTGGCCTATGATCTGGGGGCTGGGCAGCATGTTGCCTATGTAACAGACGGCAATGGCTGTGCAGACAGCTTGGTTGTTACGATCACAGAACCTGATACGCTTGAACTTGTGAGTGTTTCGACCACCGATGTGTTGTGTAAAGGTGGAGATGATGGAGAGGCAACGGTTGTCGTGCAAGGAGGAACGGCACCACTCACCTATACTTGGCCCGAAGTAGGGCAGACAGGCAACACGGCCACTACGCTGCTCGCAGATACATATACATTCGTTGTTGCTGATGCCAACGGCTGCGTTTTCTCCGATACAGTACAGATAACACAACCAGATGCGATCATTGTGGATGTCACTCCGGATACGGCCATATGTCCTGGAAACGGACTCACCATTTCGGCTTTGGCAAGTGGAGGAGTTGGAAACTTCACTTATTCGTGGGACAACGGTCTCGGGTTAGGCGCATCTCATTTTGTCAGTCCTACAGTGGCTACGACCTACGCGGTGCAAGTGGTGGATGGCAACGGTTGTGAGGCCGATCTGCATTTCGTAACCGTCTCAATCGCTTCAACTCCGGTTGCCGCGTTCAGTTCATCTGCTACGGCTTCGTGTGTGCTGCCAACCGAAATCGAGTTCACCAATTCGAGTACAGGTGCCGTAAGCTATCAGTGGAACTTCGGTAATGGAAATACTTCGGTCAGCACCGATCCAAGCACCTCTTACGAAAACGCTGGGACCTACACCGTAACCTTGATCGCTACTTCTGCAGCGGGTTGTTCTGACACGACCTCCGGAAGCGTGGTGGTCAGTGAAGTGCCGGTGGCTTCCTTCACTCTTAACAACGCTCAAGGTTGTGCTCCTCTTGTGGTAAGTTTTGATAATAACAGCGCCTTGGGGGTTGAGTACTCTTGGGATTTTGGCGATGGAACCACCTCGACCGTGTCAGACCCGATACACGTTTACGATGTCACAGGCGATTATGAGGTGTCGCTTATCGTCACAGGTGCAGCTGGATGCTCCGATACAGTGTTGCTTAGCGGGGCAGTTTCAGCATATCCTTCACCTATTGCAGACTTCACCCCGGTTCAAACCTCATTCCCAGAGCCTGGAAATGAATACGAGTTTGTAAACAACTCAACGGGAGCCGATCTCTACAATTGGAATTTCGGTAATGGCGATCAGACGGATGAGATTCAGCCGACCTACGAATTCCCGTTGTTCGGAGGGTATTTCGTTACGCTCACAGCCATCAACGAGTTCGGCTGTGCCGACACTGCAGTACATTACATCAATGTAGAGCTGTACACCAGTCTTCATGTACCGAATGCCGTGGCTGTTGGAGAAGTCGGAGAGGCATCTATCTTCCTTCCTAAAGGAACCGGAATTGCCGAGTACCATCTGTGGGTATTTGACAAGTGGGGTAACCTACTCTGGGAGTCGACCGCTCTCGAGAATGGAAGCCCGAGTGAAGGTTGGGATGCCATCTATAAGGGCGCTTACGTGCCGCAGGGCTCCTATGTCTGGAAGATCAATGCCAAATTCCTGGACGGTAAGATCTGGGACGGGCAGGAATACCCCAACGGAAGGAAAGAGAACACTGGGTCGATAACAGTGTTGTACTAAAAAACAGTTGTTGAACGGGAAAGGTCGTGGCGGTTGTCACGACCTTTTTCGTTATTGCAACCACAATAGATGAAAATGGACCCTAACGAATTGAAAACCGACCTCGATATTGCTCAGAGCGTATCAATGAAACCCATTCAGGATATTGCTGCCAAGTTGGGAATAGACGCAGATGACCTTGAGCTTTACGGAAAATACAAGGCCAAACTTCCGTTGAAGTTGATCGATGATGAAAAGGTCGAGCAGTCGAATCTGATACTGGTAACAGCCATGACGCCAACACCTGCTGGCGAAGGAAAGACCACTGTTTCCATTGGCCTGAACGAGGCTTTGAATCAACTGGGTAAACGCTCAGTGGCCGTTCTGCGAGAACCTTCATTGGGTCCTGTTTTCGGAATAAAAGGTGGTGCGGCAGGAGGTGGTTGGTCTCAGGTAGTGCCAATGGAAGACATCAACCTTCATTTCACCGGAGATTTTGCGGCCATTGAAAAGGCCAATAATCTGCTGGCAGCCTTGATCGACAATAATATCCAAAGCCGAACCCGCAATCTGCGTATCGATCCACGGACCGTAAGTTGGAAGCGGGTAATGGACATGAACGACCGTTCGCTCAGGCACATCGTGGCCGGATTGGGCGGAACTTCAGATGGCGTTCCTCGCGAAAGCGGATTCAACATCACGGCTGCTTCAGAAGTGATGGCCATTCTGTGCATGTGCAACAGTATTGATGATCTGAAGGAGAAACTGGGCAACATCTTCATTGGCTTCACTTATGATAACGAACCGGTCTATGCCCGCGACCTGAACGCGGAAGGGGCCATGGCCATATTGCTTAAGGATGCCATAAAACCCAATCTGGTGCAAACATTGGAAGGAAATCCGGCCATCATTCATGGCGGACCGTTTGCCAATATTGCGCAGGGGACGAATTCCATTCTGGCCACAAGAATGGGAATGTCGTTGGGCGACCATGTGGTTACAGAAGCAGGTTTCGGTGCCGACCTTGGCGGGGAGAAATTCCTCAACATCAAATGTGGGTATGGTAGATTGAAGCCTAGTGCGGTGGTTCTCATCGCCACGTTGCGATCCTTAAGGCACCATGGTGGTGCGCGGCATGAGGACATTGGAACTCCCGACCTTGAACGTGTAAAGGCCGGTTTTCCCAATCTGGAGAAGCACATAGAGAACCTGCAGAAGTTCGGTCTCGACCCTGTGGTGGCCATCAATCATTTCAATGGGGATTCCGATCAGGAGATCGAATGGTTGAAAACGAAATGCGCATCGCTGGGCATTCGGTCGGCAGTGACCAAATGCTGGAAACATGGCGGTGAGGGATCGATTGAACTGGCTCAGGCGGTTATCGGTTCCATCCAGGAAGGAAAGAACCGTTTCAAACCACTTTACGATTGGAAAGACCCGATAAAGGAGAAGATCGGCACCATAGCCCGAGAGATCTACGGTGCTGCAGATGTTGAGTACAGTTTCAAGGCAAAGCGCGAACTCAACGCCATTGAGCGTATCGGGCTTGGTCGATTACCGATATGCATTGCCAAAACGCAGAAGTCATTCTCAGATGACGAGAAACTTGTCGGCAGACCATCGGATTTCACCCTCACCATCAGGGAGTTTGAGGTGGCGGCAGGTGCCGGATTCATCATTCCTATTGCTGGGAAAATGATGCGAATGCCAGGACTTCCGTCCGTTCCTGCGTCAGAAGGCATGGACATTGACAATGACGGAAAGATAACCGGTCTATCCTGATCAAA
>JBFHEW010000301.1:0-4319 GCA_041583955.1 Bacteroidia bacterium
ACGTTCATCAACAACAAGGATTTCCATTTCTCCAATAAGGACCTCTCCAGTTTTGAGTATGGAGTGCAGTTGAAGATCGGGTTGCTGTAACCGGTAACCTCAAATCAATGAGAAGCCCCGCCAGTATTGGTGGGGCTTTTTGTGAAGACCAGCGCCAGTAGCATAAAAAGAAACGCCAACCCGAACCCCAGGACCCCGATATTCATTCCCAGCAACGTTTTTTCACTTCCATCCAGGTATTTCATGGAACCCCCATACGTTCCTTGAAGTGCGTAGGCAAGAAGAAACCCACCCGTGACCAAAAGGCTGAGTATTGCACTTAAGGAAGTTTCTTTCTTGTACCAAACGAGCCACAAACACAGCACGCCAATGCTAGAATTGGTTATCAATTGCCACACCTCATGAATTCGTACATGTGGTGTCCAATCTGGATTGAACACGTGCGTATCATTGATCTCTAAATAAGGAACTCCGATGGCGTAGAGCACTACGCTGAATGTGATTGATAATTTCTTCATGAATTAATGGATATCGGTAACTATGCTCTTCAATTCTTCCGACCACAGAATGCTGTAATGACCGAGGTTGTCCAGTTCAATTAGCGAGCTCTGCTTAAACGCGTTGTTTATTGTTCTAGCACCTTCTATCGGAAGAATTCTATCTGTTTTGGAATGAACGATGGTTGCTTTGCGAACATTGGATAATTCTCCACAATAGGTAGCCATATTCAACTGACTTATATTTTCATTGGTGTCATTCTGAATAAGCTTTATCAGTTCAGCTTTGACTTTTTCGTTTACACCAAAATGCTCGGAAACACCATTTACTCGAGTTAAGAAGTCGTGTGGAGTTGTGACCATGATCCAATTATCAAGCTCAAATTCTGAATTGTTTCGAAGCACGCTTGCGGTATTTACGCTCCCGAAGGAATGACTGATCACCAATTGAGGGTTTACCTCCGCAAAATGAGCGGCAATGAATTCGCCAAACTCAAACATGCTGGTTTTTCCTTCCGAACTCTTTCCATGAGAAGGTGCATCAAACGCCACAACATGATGATCCTTCTCTAACAGCGGATCGACCAATGCCGCAAAGTTTCCAGCTTGTCCTTCCCAGCCATGGACCAATAATGCCGTTTTAGAATTCTGATCTCCCCATTCATATTTCCGAACATCAAAATCTTTGAATTTGACATTGCTCAGCGTTGCTCTGTCCAGAACCGCTTCCTCAGCATCTCTCAGCTTTCGTTTACGCGGATTGCTCATAAAGTTGTGGGCCATTTTGGCCACTAGCTTGGGTGAGAATACCTGTAGGAGCTGAATTATCGCTTTCATCATTTCGTGATTTAGTTCCCGCCTAGGTTTTTTTACTAGGCGGGAACCTGTGTTGACCTATACGGATAGCACCTTGCTGTTCCATACACCGGTTGCAGCGGTTTCCTTGGCGTAATCAGTAAAGTTTTTTGCCTTTCTACCAAGCACTTTTTCTACATCCGTATATATATCTTGGTTTTCTACGTTACCCAACACTTCTTTAAACAGGTAGGAGAAAAGCCACACGAAATCGTCTGGTAATCCAGCGGCTTTCATGCCTTCAGCATATTCTTCAATGGAAATTGACTGGAATTGGATTGTACGACCTGTGCTTTTTGCAATTGTCTCCACCGCCTCTTTCAAAGTGAGTTTCCGAGGCCCCGTAACGGTAATGGTTTGGCCGTTGAATTCTGGGTTGAGTAATACCTCTGTTGCTACTTCAGCAATATCATCTGCATCTACAAACGGGATTTCAGCTTCTGCCATTGGCAATGCTACAAAGCCTTCTCGAATTGGGTCCAAAAAGAAGCTTTCGCTGAAATTCTGATTGAACCAAGAAGCTCGCACAAGCGTGTAATCCAATCCAGAATTAGCCACAATTTGTTCACACGCCTCTGCTTCTTTTTCTCCTTTACCAGACAGAAGCACAACTTTCTTCAATCCTTGCTTTACAGCCTCTTCTGTGAGGGCTTTGATGTCTTCTTTGGCTCCTGGAACCGCGAGATCGGGATGATATGTGATATAAGCCATATCCATTCCTTGTAATGCAGCTGCAAAGGTTTCTGGGTTATCCCAATCGAAAGAAGGGCTTTGGCTTCTTGAACCAATTCTTACCTCATGGCCCTGCGCCTTCAATCGGTCGGCAACTCTACGGCCAGTTTTTCCTGTTCCTCCAATTACTAAAACTTTCTTTTTCATGATTATTTGATTTTGATGATTGATTTCTGATTTGATGCAATCCGAATTCTCCAGTAGAAATAGATGACTGCGATATTTTCGGCTACCAACACCCAGAGCATGGAGTTGCTGAAGAATGCTGCGTAGCTGCTTCCGTTGTATGGTATCTCGATGAACGGAACGGTGATAAGCGCATCCAGCAACAAAGCGGTGGTCAGCATGATCGCTCCGCTGATAAGCCCATGCACATCGGCCATTTCTTTTTGGCGGTAATAGATGGCTGCTCCGCCCCATGCAAAAGGCACAATGAAAGCTCCTACTACCAACCATTGCAGCATGGCTGTCTGTGTGATGGTGGGGATGAAACTGGTCACGGTGAATACGCTTAATATCAGCGCCCATACCAGTATTCCTGAGGTAATTGCTCGTACAATTTTCATGATGATTGTTTTTTGGTTATTAAATGTTTGCGCCATTTTCGCGTACCAAGCAGGTAATGACAAGCAGCGTTAATGAGATGGCAGATGTGATGGTCCGAACCAGGTGAAGACTGTTCCATTTCGCTTCAAACTGGGTTCTGAAAGCCTTGGCATCTTCGGCACTGATGCTAGACAGGTCGAGTTTGTCCAGCATCTCATTCAGTGGAACGTTGCCGAACATGGTCACCAACGCCACACCCACGAAATACAGAATTGCAGCAGACGCAAGCAGAATGAGCAGCTTTGGGTCTGCGGAATACTTGTAAGTGGTAAACGGAATGAGCAATACAGGACCAAAGAATACCAATGCAAATGTTGGGTTGATAATGGTCCGGTTCATTTGCTGGAATGCCTGCAAATAGGCCGTATCCGTTAGTCGGGCAATGCCAGTGGTAACCGCGTTGGTCCATGTAAAGCAAAGCCCTGCCGAAAGCCCCGTTAGCACTGTGGCGACCACGAGGAGAATTACTCTTGTTTCAATGTTTAGAATAGTTGACATGATGTGGTGTTTTTAGTTTGACACCACAAACGTCAGGCTACTGCTTGTAAGACATTTGTTTGAAACGGATTGAGATCTGTTCGAAAAGGATTATCGCCTTATTTCGCTCGGGCGAAAGCCATATTTCTTGGCAAAAGCGTTGGAGAACGAACTCAAACTCTCGTAGCCAACGGTCCAAGCTACTTCTTGTACAGACGCGTCAGGTTTCGATAGGAGGTCGTGCGCCTTTATCAAACGCTCGTTCTGCAAGTATTTGTAAACAGGAAACCCGAATAATTCCTTGAAGCTCTTCTTCAGCTTGTAATCGTTGAGCCCAACCAATCTCGAAAGTTCTGAGAGCGAAGGTGGTGCGTCCATCTTTTCGGCAAGGATGTTTCTGGCTTCATGAAGTTTTTCAAGGTCTTCATGCTTGATGCTTTGCTTCGGCTCTTCCAAACTGGAGAGTTTACCGAAGAAATGCGCCATTAACTCAGTTACCTGACTACGTAGGAAGAGCTTACCCATGGCTCCTTCGTAAGTGTTGCTAAAGGCCTTATCTACCGCATGTTGCATATCGTGCGACATGAAGAAGCTGGGCCCTTCCACATAATCTGCATTGGGCGCAATGAGTTCTTTCAAGTATTGGCCGTAGAGTTCGTTTTCCTGTTCGGGAAGGTCCTTCAACTTTGCTAAACTGAAATAGACCAGCAAGCACTGTAAAGGTCGGTCTTTCGAGACCTTGTGGATGAAGTCTGTATTGCCATTGGCGAAGAATGCCATAGAGAAACCCTTGGTATTTGCGTAGGTTTTCTGTTTGTCGCCAAACTGCACGGTCAGTTCTACATTTCCAGAACCATAAAAGCAAAAGCTGATGCAATCCTCTTCAAACGCGCACTTGTCAATTTCTTCAGAAGTAGGACTTGCATATTCCAAGAATACTGTGAAATCGTTTATTTCAATGATGTCTCTTGTCATGTCGCAATGGTTTTCCATCAACTAAAATAATTCTTTAAAAACTCCTTAGGCGTAAGCCCCGTTTCCTTCCTGAAATAGGTATTGAAAACGGTTTTGGAGTTGAAACCGCAATCGTACGCAATGGACATGATGGTGAGGTTGGCATTCTCAGGAAGCAGCGCCCGTTCCTTGAACTCC
>JBFHEW010000302.1:0-4307 GCA_041583955.1 Bacteroidia bacterium
ACAGTCCTTGCAGCAACCCTCTTACGAATTCTTGGAGGCCTTGGCGTTTGGAATGGTAATGAACGTGCAAACTCGTATCGTTCACATCCGTTATTTCAAACTCAGGCGGGGTCAGTTTCGGATACATCAACATCACCCGGGTATGGAAATCAGGCAGTCTTATGAGGAACTCCCTGAGCGATTTCCCTCCGGACTCCATCAATGACCCGTATTTCTCCTTGCCGGTACGCAGTATCCACCACTCTCCGAAAGCAATGAGCACCTCTTCCACACTGATGTTCATTTCAGCGGCTGCCGCTCCGGCAAGCTTGAAAGTAATGTCATCGTCATATGGTTCGGTGCTTATAAAGTAGTCAACGTCAATGCCGCTACTTGCCTTGATGGCTTCCCATTTTTCTTCTCCGAAATTTTCGGTCACCAACTCTGCGATGGCCTTGTTTACAATACCGTACATGTTCTTTTATATTTTGATTTCACCTGATTTTTTCATGTTGTAAATGGTCGACTTTCCGATGTCGAGCTTCTTGGCCACTGCCACAACGTTGTTTCCGTATTTCTTAAGGAAGAAGCCGATGATGTCTGCCTCATATTCGCGCAGTGTTTTTTCCATTGAAGTAAAGAGTTCATCGTTCTTAACTGTAGGAAAGCTGATGTCTTCCTCTAATATCTCCTTTCCATTGCACATTACAACGGCCAGATCGATGATCGACTTCAGTTCTCTTACGTTTCCAGGATAGTTGTATTTCAGCAGTAGCTCTTTTGCGCCTGACGAAAGCACGGGTTCCTGCATCTTGTTCTCCTTGGCGAATGATTCGCAGAAATGCTTTGCCAGAATCAAAACGTCATTGCCCCTGTCTCTCAGAGGTGGCAGTTCGATCGGAAGCCCCACTATCCTGTAGTAAAGGTCTTTGCGAAACCTACCGGCCTTGACCTCTTCTGCCAGATTCCTGTGCGTGGCAATAAGTAACCGTGCATCAAATTTGATGGATTCATTACCTCCCACACGAACCACTTCACGTTCCTGCAACACGCGCAGCAGTTTGCTTTGAAGGTTCAGGTCCAGTTCGGCTATCTCATCCAGAAAGATGGTTCCTCCGTTGGCTTCTTCGAATTTTCCTTTTTTCCGTGAGGAGGCTCCGGTGAAGGCCCCTTTCTCGTGGCCGAAAAGTTCACTTTCTATCAACTCCTTCGGGATGGCGGCCATATTTACCGCTACAAATGGCTTTTTAGCTCTTGCGCTGTTGTAATGGATGGCTTTTGCCACCACCTCTTTACCAGTGCCCGTTTCGCCAGTTATGGAAACGTTGATGTTGCTTTTCACGGCCTTCTCAATCAGCGAGAATGATTTCTTGATTGCCGGGCTCTGCCCGATGATGGTTCGCTCAAAGTCGAATTTCGCCTCCAGTTGATCTTTCAGTTCCTGCACTTCCTGCTTAAGGGACGCGTTCTCCAATATTTTCACCACACTGTTCCACAGAAGTTCCTTTGTACTGTCGTTCTTCTCGATGTAATCGTGAGCTCCTTGTTTCAGAAGCCCAAGCGCTACCGATATTTCCTCCTGTCCGCTTATCACTATTACGGGAATCTGGTCATTTACGGCTTTGATGCGCTTCAATAAGACCTCTCCGCTCATATCAGGTAGGTTGAAGTCTATTGATATCACAGACGGGTTCATGTGTAAGTTGTCAAGACACGATCTGGCGTCTTCGAAATGAAAAACCTCATAATCGGGATTAAGCGACAGATGATATTTCAGCAATTGACCGTACCAGGTATCGTCTTCAACTATAAAGATCTTGTGGTTATTCATTCAGGTTGTCTTATGTCGTAGTAGGTCTTGATAAACGGAAAAACAATGTCAGAGTGGTAATAGTGGCTGGTCTGATCTCCTTCATTCGTTTTTCTGTCCGATTTCCGTCTTTCAAAAAAGTGACCATCATTTTAAGTGTTTGAAATTCAAATGATTAGAATGAATTGGAATCGCGCTTTATTCCAAAATACGGAAGAATATTCCAATATATGGAATACAGATGAGAGTTCATCGCTTTCCTGAATGAAAACGGGTTTTAGCGATTCCGTTTTATGGAATCCATTGAAAATGAGCGTTGACTAGAGGAGCGGGGTGAGGTAGGCAACAGCATTCTGGCCATGTCCATCGCAATGTCGGGTTACATCAGATGAATTGAATATTGGTCAAGACAAAACCCTGTACTAGCGTCAGCGCCAACTGTCCCTTGTGCGGAGTGACCCTTTCGCCACCGAAAAGTTTAACAATAGCCGAAAATTCGGTTCCATCTACTGCCTGCAAACCCATGGACCAGTTCGGGAAAAACCTTTTCGTTAGTTTCCCTTCTGCAAGCTTCACCACGTTACCATGACGAGCGTCATTTAAAAGTCTTGCATACAGCGCTTCTACTACGGGCTTTTCTCCTTCTATTATCTGTAAGAACTTATTGTCTCCATGTACCAGAATACCCGTAATGTTCCGCTGCTCGTTGTTTCTCTTACTGGATTCAAAGATCGCCAACACATCATCCTGTGTCAGTCCTTCAGAAGCGATACTGGTGTAAGCCAAATAACTTAATGCCATAATGGGTTGATGGATTGCATGATGGTGCATCAAATTTAGTCATCCCGTGGCTTTAATTGTAAAAGCCCGCTCAGGGAGCAGGCTTTTGTGGTGTATGACGTGGTCTAACCGGCTTAAGCCCCGTTCAACTCATCATTTTGAAGCAGTCTTAATTGACGATGAAAGAACGTTTTTGGATGCGCCCTGATTTTTCCACAATCGCTACATAGAAACCGGCCACCATGTCATTCAAGCTCATTTCAAGCTTTTCTGCGTTAACGGCCGTTGATGCCACCAAGGTTCCCATGGCAGAATAGATCCTCAGCACTTCGCCTGAGTACTCAGAAGGGACCTCGATCGTGAACTCCCCGGTATTCGGGTTCGGGTAAAGCAACAGTTCATCGTCATTCTGAACTTCTTCTATGCCCGATGGCTGATAGAATCCGCAGGTATTGATGGCCGAACCATCGAGATCAACACAGAAATCCAAATTGCTGAAGGCAGTGTCTCCTGCATTGATAGACACAAGATAGTTGTCGTTCATAGGAATCCCCGGCATGTTTACGTAGAAGCTATACATGGTATCGTTGGATGCACTGACGAATTCGAATTCAAACTCACCTTCGTTATTGGTAGTTACCACACGCTGGGCGGCTCCAGGCGGAATCGCCTCGATCACGATATCGATAAGCGGGATCGGGTCTTCTTCGGTTTGGAACTTACCGGTGGTGGTCTGCAATAACCGACCTCTCAGCGTAGTGGTTCCGTTGAATTCGACAGCAGGAATCACAAGGATCGGCTTAACCAACGTTTCCCCACAACCTACACTGATGATTTCTGCATCTGACCACTTGTAGCTGTACGGGTAATAGGATGAAACCGCGAAAGGATAGTCAACATCGTCAGGGTTTGCCATGAGGGAGATGTTGCTGAAGTTCGGCACTTCGCCCAGGTCGAAAGTTCCGTTAGCAAGCGTATTCACCGTTGCAACCGTGTCCCAACCAAATGCTTGCGACTCTACCATGTACTCAACAACGGCACAGTTGGCGCATGGGGTCGTTCCAATACTCACGTTTCCTACCAAGGTAGATGGTGTTGCCCGGATGTAAATGGAATCGGATGCCGCACAACCGTTGTCATCGGTAACGCTAACGCTATAAACACTGTTCAGACTTTGTTGGTCCGGAGTGAAAGTCGCCCCGGTAGGCTGTGGGTCGGTCAAATAACCTGACGAGGTCCAACTAGCGTTAATTGCTCCAACAGCTCCTTGAACATCAAGGATAAGCGACTGATCTCCGTTCGCTGGGCAAACATTGATGGTGTCGCCATTGGTGATGACAGCTGTAAGCAGCGCAGGATCAACAATATCAACAGGCACGGAGCCAAGACAACCCAGGTCGTCCGCAACAGAAACCGTGTAAGTTCCATCAGCCAACCCGGAAAATATGCCGGTTGTCTGAAAACCGCTTCCAATATCGAACGTGTACGGAGCTGTTCCGCCATTGGCCGATACCTCAACAGAACCATCTGCATAACCATTACATGTAGGGTTTGTGGATACAACTACTGTTCCCGTTACCGCTGCCGGCTCGGAGATCGTGACCGGAACCGCCACGGAACAACCGTTGGCATCTTCCACAGCAACAGAGTAGGCACCGGCAACAAGCGAAGAGAAATCTCCCACGGCCTGAGGACCGGAACCGATGTCGTAGGTGTAAGGAGCCGTTCCATCAGCGGC
>JBFHEW010000303.1:0-4297 GCA_041583955.1 Bacteroidia bacterium
AAGAGAAGATCCAGCAGGAGAAGAAAGATGCTGAGGACATCCGAAAAGGCATTGTGAAGTGGCTGGTGGAGGTTTATGATCAAGACAACGAAACCTGTGCCATTGCCACCATTCTCACGATGGTGAGGAATGCGGAGCAATAGAATTCAGACATGAGATGTTGAATGTCAGATCCAGAAAGTCTAAGTCTGTTCTCTGAGATCTAACGTCAACAATCAACAGATCATCAACAAGCGCGTCTCTCCCGTTTTTTCTTCTGGGGCGCGGTGAATACATGGTGGTACCTTGCTTTCGGGGTGGTCAACTGCCAGGCGCCATAGATGACCAACGCCCAGATTGATCGGCTTGGCATTGGGCTTCGGTCGATAGTGCAGGTCGAAGAAATGTTCGTTCAAGAAAGCTTCAAATCCTTCCTCTTTTCCACCGTACAATTTCTTGAGTTCGGCCCGTATTTCGGGAACCAGAATCTTTTGCTCTGCCTGGGCATTGGGAATGATGTCGCTGGCATCGCCATGATAGGTGCAGAGGAAGGTGTCGGTCGGAATGGGCGAGCGATCAACATGAAAAGAGTAGACATCAGTGGGGAAGAAGGGAAAGGCATCATCACGCTCGTAGCATTTGATGAGATTGAGCGTGGGAGAGGCGCCATGGTCTGCGAGTAGTTGCAGGTCTTGTAGCAGTGTTTCGCGCGCCACCCGGCCTTTTTCGCTTAATTCAAGTGATCGGAGTTCCTCTTCTTCCAGCACGGCCATGTTATTATTGAGTGTCACTTTCTGTACGATCTCTGCAAAATCACCTTTCAGTTTCCGACTCCAACAGATGGCGTTCACATCAGCCTGAAAAGGCATGGCAACAAGCTCATGAAAGCTGGAAGCATGGGAAATCATGTGTTCAACGGATGACATGGCAGTGGTTGATTGATAGGGCGTCAAATCTATGACGTAGAATCCTGAACCACCTACCCATTCTTCGCGCTCGCGTAAGCAGACATTGCCCGTTGTGGCGATCAAATGCCTTGGCCGATCATCTCTCACTCAAAAGCAGGTCTATTTGCCGTTGTTGCTGTTCATTCTGCATTCGAAGCAGTTCGTTCTGTGCACTCAGTTCCTGTACGGCTTTTACCAGCGGCACAACGAATTCGGCATATCGAAGGCCGTAGAAATCGGTTCCATTCTTAGGTGCATCCACTCCGCTGAATTCATATCCTGTCATGCGTGCGGCAGTTTCCACATCCTGCGCAATGAACCCGCTATGTGTCATTGTCCGGGCCAGCTGACCGTAGTCTTCACCGTAGCGCTCCATATCCTTTACGCCCAAGGCCTTGTTGATGGCATCGGAATCGAGTATGTAGGTGATAGGTCTGAGCATGTTGATGAACTCCAATCCGACCACATTCTCTTGCACATTGGTCTTGAAGCGACCATCTGAAACATTGGTCCAGTTCTGAAAGCCTCCGATAGAGGTCACGTATACATTTCCAACGCGGACCATGTCGGTGCCCGTTGCCGTGGCGTCAATACCCAAGCAAGTGGTGTTGTATAGGTTCTCGGTATTGGGGCCGGTGTTGTATCCGAGTGCCGTATGGTAGGCACCCGTTGTGTTGACAATCAGGGAGTTTGAACCCATCGACACGTTCTGAAAACCGATGGTGTTGGCTCGGAGCGCGTGATGTCCGCTAGCCGTGTTGTGGTTGCCGCTGGAATTGGAGTACAATGCCTCGTTTCCGCTGGCGGTGTTCGATTCTCCGGTGCTGCTGTTAAGCGCCATTCTGCCGATGGCCGTATTGTACGAGCCACTTACATTCCAATAGAGGGCATCGGCCCCAATGGCCGTGTTGCTGCCTCCGCTGGTATTGACAGTCAGCGCAGCACGCCCGTAGGCCGTGTTGGATGTGCCCGTGCTGTTGGCCTGCAAGGCCAAAGTTCCAACGGCCGTATTGCTTCCGCCAGTGGTGTTACCGCTGAGCGCATAAATACCCATGGCCGTGTTGCCCGAGCCGCTGCTATTGTATTGCAGCGTCTGCATGCCTACGGCCGTATTGCCTTGCCCCGTGCTGTTGAACATGAGCGTTTGATGACCGATGGCCACGTTATTGCCGAACGATTGATTGTCGTTGGCGCCTGCAGATGCACCGATGAAGATCGAATTGCCGCTGTTCTTTGGCTCGAGCCGCTTTCCCGTCATTACCCACCGTTCTGTTCCAGCCACATCAAAGCGGATGATGTCTTCATCGGCATTCTTCTCCACCTGAATCTTGGTGTCCTGGTCGGTATCTTGAAGCACGGAGATGTTAGCAGCAGCAGCGGTTCCGCTGGTTTCGGCATATAGGGCGTAGGGAACAGAAAGCAGTTGCGAGGTTCCTGCATGCTGGTAGTTGCTATTGCCGTTCGGGTCTATCTCTACTTGAAGGAAGTGCGAGTCGCTGCTCCAATCAATGCTGGAAAAATTGCCGGAAACAGGTACTCCTGAACCGATGCGGACATTGAAGAGTCCAAAGGTGTTGGTGGCAGTGGTTTGTGTTTCGCTGTAAGTTGCCGGACCGCTGGTGGATCCGCTCAGTATGCTGAGCCGGAGGGCTATGTTCTGGTCGGTCAGTGGATTGCCTGCATTGTCTCTGGCAATGCCTTGGTAGTTGAAAAGTTGAGGAGATTGGCCAAAGGCAAGCATAGGCATCACGATGACCAGAACCAAAGCCCAGGTTTTGTTGGAGAGCGCTTTCATTGTAGCAGACCGATAAGAGGGTGGAATTTCTAAAGCAAGGTAGGAATTAACAGTTCTCAGAGTACACCGTTTCCAGCTCTTCAGAAAAAATATAGGCAGAAGTGTTTTTGATGTGAAGTAGCGAACTGAGTGGGTGATTCCGTGCCAGGATCTGTAGGTTTTTCAGAATCCAACACGGGGTCATGCATCATGCCCGTTACCAGAATGTTTGTTGCTTCGGTGGGCAGTTATCGGTCACCTCCTGAAAGATACATTTCTCGACCATCGACCGTTACGTCATCTGTTGAACTCCTTGAAATCGACTGAAGGATCGTAGTCGTTATCTGTGCGGAGCGAGTGCAGTTCGCTCCTCGGGTCGCTTGAGCGCAGAATCGGAAACAACAACTGCACGTACCATGGTTCCTTTACCTGGTTCCATGCACCGAAACGTGTCGGATACTTACGTGTGATCTTGGCGGTTCCGAAGATCACATCCCAAATGAAAAGCAGGTTGCCATAATTTCCGTTGGGATGCGACACACCATCATCGGCCGTAAGTCCATGGTGCGCATAATGCGTACATGGGGTGGAAATCACCCTTTCCACCACCCACGCTACGGGGCTCAATACCTTATAGCGGTACAGAAAACGGTCCCACTTGGTTTCGCTGTGCGAAAGCAGGATGATGGTGAGCTTGATGGGTAGATAGAAGAGGTAGACGTATCCCATACCGAGATATACCAGCAGAGCCGAGAACCAGATCCCAGGCATGAACGCGTAGTAGAGCACTGCATTGCGGTAGGTCACCAACACGCCCATTTCCTCCACCACATGGTGCGGACGGTGCAATTTCCACATGAATCGGTTTACGTGCGAAAGTCGGTGCCACCAGTATTGGGTCATGTCGTCCAGCACAAGAAAGGCCAGTAATTGCCAGCCCCAAGCCATTCCCACGTAGAGGTCTTCGTATTGGGGTGCAAATGACGACATAGAAAGAATCACCACCGCATAGATGCCTGGCTGAATGAGCGTAGGCAACAGCGCAAGACTGATAAGCTCAATGGTAAAATCGTTGCGCGATCTACGGTCGTTGACGTAAAGCCCTCCTAGAGCTTCTGCAATTCCCAACACAAGCATCACGATTCCGGGAATGATCTTGCTTATTGATTCTCCGTCCATTAATTCAATTCCGTGAGCCCTTTTACAGGACTCTGTTTTTCCGATTTGGAAATTAGGGATTTTAGCGTGATCGGATGCATTCGGGTTCTCCGGAAACCGTTCTGCCGCTGTTTATCGCTTTGCGCTCAGCTCATTTAACCGTTCCTAATACCGTTCGCAGTTATAAGAACTTATCTGAGATACCGTTCTTTCATAACTTGAATATGGTGCATCTCGTGTCCCACAATGATGAACCCTGCAGCAAGGGCCGAAAGCGAATGGCCGTCTGCCGTGCCCACGCGGTTCAGAGCCTCGTCCGTCAATCCATTGAAGAGGAGCATGGTGGCATTCCGTACTGTGAATAGCTCATCCACCAGTTCTTCCATCAAGCGGAGGTCGGCCTCTGAGTTGGTAGCATACAAGTTCTCGTTGTAACCGG
>JBFHEW010000304.1:0-4275 GCA_041583955.1 Bacteroidia bacterium
ATTTGTTTGAATCCATCGGAAATGAAGACATATTGAAAATCTTTCCGGGTTTTGAATTGAGGAAGTAAGTGTGACGCACGCTCAATCGGTCCTGCAACGAGCTGAGGAAAGAAGCTGACGAAGGCTAAAAAGTTGAGAGGGCTGGTTTCCGGGGCTATTTTTCGTTTGTAAATATCGATCGTATAGCTGAGCGTTTGAAAAGTGTAGAAACTGATACCGACCGGGAGTACGATTGCAAGCCGCTGCGAGCTTATTTCCTGCCCGAAAAAGCTAAATGCTTCGCTAAAACTTTCAAGGAAGAAATTGAAGTATTTGAAAAAACCGAGCAGCCCAAGGTTTGTGACAAGGCTGACAAACAATAAGAGCTTGCGGCTTTTTTGGTTCTCGGTAGTTCCTAATTGTCGGCCAACGAAAAAGTCCACACCTGAGCTGAAAGCGATCAGACCAAGAAAACGCCAATCCCACCAGCCGTAAAAAATGTAGCTTGCAATCAGCAGAAGCCCATTTCTATAGTTGCTTTTCGCCTTTGGCAATAACCAGTACAATAGTAGCACGGTTGGCAGAAAAAGGGCAAACTCAAGTGAATTGAATAGCATTCGTCTATCTCTTAGGGCGCCTCTACAACCTCAATGATTAGTTGATCATCCGTTTTCGTCACCTTGGTCAACCCAGCTGCCGCAAGACCTTTGATTCCTTTGTCCCACTGCTTGCCGCTAAGGCCGCTTTGGGTTTTCAGGTCGTTCAGATCCATGGGTGAGTTTTTGGACAGGATGCCGAAAATGAGTTTTTCATTCTCGTTCAGCTCCACCTTCTTCTCGGCCTTTTTCTCAGGGCGCATTTGTGGGAAGAAGAGAATATCCTGAATGGAATGCTGGTTGGTAAGCATCATGGCCAAGCGGTCCATACCGATGCCCATGCCTGATGTTGGAGGCATGCCATATTCCAGTGCACGAAGGAAATCCTGATCGATCATCATGGCTTCGTCATCGCCTTTGTCGGCCAAGCGCATCTGCTCTTCAAAACGCTCGCGTTGCTCAATGGGGTCGTTCAACTCAGAATAGGCGTTGGCAATCTCTTTTCCGCAGATCATCAACTCAAAACGCTCCACCAACCCTTCTTTGCTTCGGTGCTTTTTGGTGAGGGGCGACATCTCTACCGGATAGTCGATGATGAACGTTGGCTGAATGTAATGGCCTTCGCATTTCTCCCCGAAGATCTCATCGATGAGCTTTCCTTTTCCCATGCTGTCGTCAACCGCAATGCCAAGGTCTTTACACACCTTACGAAGTGCGTCCTCATCCATTCCGTTGATGTCAACACCTGTGTGTTCCTTAATGGCATCCAGCATCGGCACACGCGGAAATGGTGCTTTGAAACTCACGGCCTTATCACCATATGTGATCTCGGTGGTTCCGTTAAGGGCAATGCAGGCCTTCTCCAAAAGCTTCTCGGTGAAATCCATCATCCAATGGTAATCCTTGTAAGCCACGTAGATCTCCATTACCGTGAACTCCGGATTGTGCGTGCGGTCCATGCCTTCGTTTCGGAAATCCTTGGCGAATTCGTACACGCCATCAAACCCACCTACGATGAGTCTTTTCAGATACAATTCGTTGGCGATCCGCATGTAAAGCGGCATGTCCAGTGCGTTATGATGTGTGATGAACGGACGTGCGGCAGCGCCACCTGGAATGGCCTGCAGGATAGGTGTCTCTACTTCCAGAATATCATGCTCGTTGAAGTAATCGCGGAAAACACTGTAAAGCTTGGTTCGTTTCTTGAAAACCTCTTTGGTTCCGGGGTTCACTACCAGATCAACGTAACGCTGACGGTAGCGGAATTCTGCATCATGCACCGCATCGTGCACCACGCCTTCGGCATCCGTTTTTACCACAGGAAGCGGCTTGATGGATTTGCTGAGCAGGGTCAATTCCTGCACATGAACAGACGTTTCGCCCACCTGTGTTTTGAAAACGTAGCCTTTGATGCCGATGAAATCGCCTCTATCCAACAGCTTTTTGAAAACCTCGTTGTACAGGGTCTTATCCTCTCCGGGGCAGATCTCATCTCTTGCGATGTAGATCTGAATGCGACCGGAAGCATCTTGCAACTCCGCAAACGATGCTTTTCCCATCACGCGGGTGCTCATCATCCTACCAGCAAGTACCACCTCTTTCAATTCCTCTCCTGCGGCAAATTTTTCCTTCACCTCCGTTGCGAGGATATTCACTGGAAATTCTGCCGCTGGGTACGGATCGATTCCAAGTTCAATGAGTTTCTGTAGGGCTTCCCGTCTGACGATCTCCTGTTCGCTGAGCTCTTGCATGCGTTAAATTTTGCGCAAAGATAACAGCCACTCGGAAGGGGCAGCCGCTTATCGAAACACAGATACGCAGTATATTCGCGTTCCCATGAAAAAAAGCAGCAGCCCCGCCCCCTACCCCTCCCCGAAACGGAGGGGAGCCGACACATTCAAGAGAGCTCATCTCAGCATTCTGAGACCAACACTTTTTTCGTTTTTCCTGTTTTCCATTTTTCTTTTCTCAACTGCACAGGCGGGTGGAGGTAAGGAAGGCACAAAAACCCTTGGCGACCGCCACTACAATCCCGAACCACAGTACAAAGCGGCTTTCGACTACCGTTCTCAATATGTGCCAATGAGCGATGGCGTGAAACTGGCTGTTGATGTTTTTCTACCCAAGAAGTTGGAAGAAGGCACGAAGGTGCCGACCGTGGTTTACTTCGTGCGCTACGTACGGACCTTTCAGTTGAAAGGCTTTTGGCGCGGATTGAAAGACCCGGCTTTTGGCAGTGTTGCTGAGGACGAAGTGAAATTCTTCAACTCGCATGGATATGCGGTGGCGATTGTGGATCTGCGCGGAACAGGGGCTTCCTACGGGCATCGCGATATGGAATTCTCGCCTCAGGAGGTAAAGGACATGGGCGAGATGCTCGACTGGATCGTGAACGAACCATGGTCTGACGGAAAGACCGCAACAACAGGAATCTCCTACACCGGAACCACCGCAGAATTGGCCCTCATCACCAAGCATCCATCTCTGAAGGCCTGTGTGCCACGAAGCAACATCTGGGACCTTTACACCGACATTGTTTTTCCGGGCGGAATCCGTCAGTCACCCTTCGTTAAAGTGTGGAAACTGACCACCAATTCTCTCGACCAGAACAATCTGGCCCCATTGGGAAAGAAGGTGAAGACCTTTGTGAAATGGCCAAGTCCGGTTGATGGTGACAGGAAAGGAATTCAGCTTCAGGAAGCCATGGCCCAACACAAGGGAAACTATGACATCTTTGAAGGGCTCTACAGAATTGAAGCACGCGATGAACCGGACCGAGGCTACGGAGCGGAACTCACCGCAGACGATTGCAGCATCCATGCGCGGAGACTTGATGTGCAGGCCAGTGGAGTGCCCATTTTCCGAATAGGAGGCTGGTTCGATGGCGCCCTCGCTAACTCTGTTTTCAAAGGGTTCTGGAACACATCTAACACCAAAAGGGTGATGGTAGGACCGTGGGATCACGGCCCAGGCCAGTACTTCACCAATTTCACTGGCACAAAAGAGAAGGAACTCAACATCAAGTTGGAAATTCTCCGGTTTTTAGACCATTACGTGAAAGGAATCGATACCGGATTGGAACAGGAAGCCCCGGTGCATTATTTCACCATGGGCGCACAGCAGTGGAGAGCCTCATCCACGTGGCCTCCAAAGGAAGTTCAAAGCACCGAGATGTTCCTTGCTCCAGAGCTCATCAGCACCCAAAAGGTGAACAAGGCCGATACCATCACCTATTATTGCGATTACGGAACAACCACCGGTTATGGAGAAAAAGGTGGAGGCACCCGATGGAATTCTCTCACCGTGCTCTACAAATACGAGGATACGTACTATGGTCCGCGAGGAGGTCAGGACATCCTGATGCAGGTTTTTGATGGCGATGTGCTTACCACGGACGTAGAGGTGACAGGCCACCCGGAAATCCATCTCAACGTGAGCACAAGTACCGGAAAGGGACATCTGTTCGTTTACCTCGAAGAGGTGCTGCCTGATGGAACAAGTCGGTACATCACCGAAGGAATGCTGGACATCAAACACTCCAAATTGTGCGAGCAAGGCGATTATTCGTGCTGTTTCCCACAGCATTCTTTCAAAGAAAAGGACATGGTGGAGTTGCAGCCCAACGAATTCAGGAAAACGGTGATCAATATGATTCCTACGAGTTATGTGATAAAGGCAGGAAACCGCATCCGTTTGGCAG
>JBFHEW010000305.1:0-4266 GCA_041583955.1 Bacteroidia bacterium
AACTTCGATTTGACCGCACGGATCCGCTCCATCACAGGGGCGCATCTGCGGTACTTGTGCAATGGATACTTATCCATGCACCACTTGGCAAAGCGGGCATCACGGGTTTCCACCTCAATGGAGGCCCTGCCGTGTTCGTTGGAATTGAGATAGATGTGCGAGGCCTCATTGACCAACGAATTGAATACGCGGTTGAAATCCTTCAGCCAATAAATGGTCTGGACACCCGAAACCTGCTGCGCTTGGTCAACGGTGAGTTTGGCCCCTTCCCAAATGGCGATGGTCTCGTTCGTTTCCTTCAGGAAAAGCACTTCCCGATGGTTCTCATCGCGCGCATCAGGCGCCAGCACCAGAATGGATTCCTCCTGATCTACCCCTGTAAGGTAGAACAGGTCGCTGTTCTGTTTGAATTTCATGTGGCCGTCTGCGTTGGTCGGCATCACATCGTTGCTGTTGAAAACGGCCACGCTCTGTGGTACGATTCCTTCTACGAAGCGCTTTCTGTTCTGAACGAACAGTTCGTTATCGATTCTGTGGTATCTCATGCTGCCAAAAGTAGTGATTGCCAAGATGGATGAAAACCACCAACGTCTACTACAGGCAGGAACTGCTTGGGCGCACGTTGCATTTCATGTTTGTGACTCGAACCTGATTGACCAATGTGTGTGACGAATGTCATGGAATCGAGTGGAACTAGAATTACCTTTGCATCCATGTCGCTTATGAAGCAGATAGCATCGTGGATCCTGATCTTCACCTATTCCATCGGAATGGTGCATGGAGCCATACCACATTCCCATTACGTTGAAATGACCGACAGTAGGAATGCGGAGCCGGTAGCTGATCGGAACGATGGTTCGGAAACAGGTCTGATGGAGCTGTTGATCGGACTGCTTAGCGAGCCGGATTTCACGGACATTGAAGACCTCTTTGTTTACAGTAGTTCCGAGAATACGGTATTGAAGAGTGAGGCGAAAGCCCAGTTTACAGCCGTACTTTTTGCATTGGTGATCCTTGGCACCGAAGCTATTGAGCTGCCAGTTTCTTTCGACCGCTCTGTAGAGCATCGCTACTGTTGCGCTTACTTGCAAAGTTCCTCCAGAAGAGGCCCCCCACTGCTTTCCTGATTCAGCTATCATCATCGATGGTTTGCGCCTTTGGCCTTTCCGCATTTGGAACGGTCATCGCCTATTTCTTTCATCAGGAAACAAAGCAGATATGATCAATAATATCATCACGTATTCGCTCAGGAACAAGCTCCTTGTGTTGCTTTTTACAGCAGGTATCATTGGTGCGGGCTCCTACTCGTTAATGAACATTCCTATCGGGGCCGTGCCCGATGTGACCAACAATCAGGTTCAGGTCATCACCACATCGCGCAACTTGGCCACGCAGGATGTGGAGAAGTACCTCACGTATCCGGTTGAGTTGGAAATGGCCAACCTACCGGGAGTCAAGGAGATCCGTTCGGTATCAAAATTCGGCCTGTCGGTGGTCACTGTGGTTTTTACCGATGATGTTGGAACCTATCTGCCGCGCCAACTCATTGCCGAGAAGATAAAAAGTGCCGAAGAGCGCATTCCGGCCGGGTTCGGAAAACCATTCATGGGCCCGGTCACCACCGGTTTGGGCGAGATCTATCAGTACATCATTGATGTGAAACCCGGTTATGAAGACCGCTATACCACCACCGAGCTACGCACCATTCAGGATTGGGTAGTGAAGCGCCAGCTGTCTGGAATTCCAGGGGTGGTGGAGGTGAATACCTGGGGCGGTTTCCTGAAACAGTATGAAGTGGCGGTTGACCCAGTTCGCATCCGAAGTATGAACATTCCGCTGGCGCAGATATACGAGGCAGTGAGCCAGAACAATGCTGTTGCGGGCGGAGGTTACATAGAAAAAGAGAACGAGAGTTATTTCATCCGTGGAGAAGGACAGGTGAAAAGCCTGGAAGACATTGAGCAGATCGTGGTCACCAACCGCAACGGAATGCCCATTCGGGTAAAAGATGTTGCAAAAGTCGGTTTCGGGCACGCCAATCGTTTCGGTGCCATTACCGGAAACGGTCAGGGCGAAAAGGTTCTCGGTCAAGTAATGATGCTGAAAGGAGCCGATTCCAAGAAAGTGATCGATGCCGTAAAACAACGGGTGGAAGAGATGCAGAGTTCCTTGCCTGAAGGCATTGTGATCAATGCTTTTCTCGAGCGGAGCGAACTGATCGGGAAAACCACCTTCACCATTGCCGAAAACCTCATATTGGGTTGTTTGATCGTGATTTTTGTGGTGGTACTGCTACTCGGAAACATCCGCTCAGGTTTGGTGGTTGCATCCGTTATTCCGCTAACGCTGCTGTTCGCGCTTACCATGATGTACATTTTCGGGGTAGATGCCAACCTGATGAGCTTAGGCGCTATCGACTTCGGAATCATCATCGATGGAGCGGTCATCATTGTGGAATACATCGCTTACCGTATCACCGCACAGCGGAAAGAAATACTGACCCTGAGCGGAAGCGAGCGCCAACGTTTCATTGACCGTATTACGCACGATGGAGCATCCAAAATGATGCGTTCTGCCGTATTCGGACAGTTCATCATCATCATCGTTTTCATTCCGATCCTTTCGCTCACCAACGTGGAAGGAAAGATGTTCAAGCCGATGGCGATGGTGTTCTGCTTTGCGCTTGTGGGAGCGATGATCCTGTGCTTCACCTACGTTCCAGTTGTTTCTGCACTGTTCCTAAAACCGACCGATCCGAATAAGAAAACGCTGTCATCAAGACTGATGCACTTTTTGGAAGACCGGTATGCCCCTGCCATCACTTGGGCATTGCGACACAAAGCTGCAGTACTGAGCGGAGCTGCTGCGCTTTTGGTTGGTGTAGGATTGTTGTTCACGCAAATGGGGGGCGAGTTTGTGCCAACGTTGGATGAAGGCGATTTTGTGATTCAACCTGTGCTTAAAACAGGAACATCGCTCGGTAAAACGATTGAAACCACCACGCGCATAGAGCAGATTTTGGGGCGTTTCCCAGAGGTTGACCAAGTAGTTAGTAGAATTGGAGCGGCCGAGGTTCCGACCGATCCAATGTCGATGGAGGAGAGCGATGTCATCATCAAACTCAAGCCAAAAAGCGAATGGACAACCGCTGCAAGTAAGGATGAGTTGGCCGATAGTTTCAAGGTGGCACTGTCGGTTATTCCAGGGGTAGATTATGAGTTCACCCAGCCGATTGAAATGCGGTTCAATGAGCTGATAACGGGCGTTCGGGCCGACCTCGCCATCAAGATTTTCGGTGAAGACCTCGATGTGCTTTATCGTAAGGCACTTGAGGTTGAAAAGGCTATTTCCGGTGTGGATGGAGCGGCCGACATCATAGTAGAGAAAGTAGCCGGTCTGCCACAGATGACGGTTACGTATGACCGCGCTAAAATTGCCAAATACGGTGTTTCCATTTCGGAGCTGAACCAGCTTATTCAGGTTGGGTTTGCCGGAATGCCCGCAGGAACCGTGTTCGAAGGAGAAAAACAGTTCGACCTTGTCGTTCGGTACGCCAAAGAAGACCGGAACAGCATCGATAACCTGAGAACGGCTTCTGTTCATTTGCCCAACGGAGCCAGTCTGCCACTTTCCGAATTTGCTGCTGTGGAATACACCAAAGGCCCGGCCAAGATCTCGCGCGATAACACCAAACGGAGAATTGTGGTTGGCGTAAATGTGCGTGGCCGCGACCTCGAATCGGTGGTGACCGATGTGCAGAAGATCATTTCCGAACAGGTAAATATGCCGGTTGGCTATACGGTAGAATATGGCGGTCAGTTTGAGAACCTTCGCACGGCACGTCAACGGTTGGTGCTGGCGGTTCCAGTAGCGCTGGTACTCATTTTCATCATGCTGCATTTTGCATTCGGCTCCATCAAAGAGGCACTTATGATCTACAGCGCCATTCCGCTTTCGGCTGTTGGTGGCGTGCTGTTCCTTTATCTACGCGGAATGCCGTTCAGTATTTCGGCCGGTGTTGGTTTCATTGCGCTTTTCGGAATTGCGGTGCTCAATGGAATTGTGCTCATAGAACACTTCAAGGAATTGAAGCATAGAGGAATGACAAGTGTGAACCGAAGAGTGATTGTTGGAACGCGCGAACGCTTGCGTCCTGTTCTTCTTACAGCATCTGCAGCAGCGCTCGGTTTTCTGCCAATGGCCATTTCCACGTCTGCCGGGGCAGAGGTTCAACGGCCGTTGGCCACGGTGGTCGTGGGTGGCTTG